>JAQVLS010000181.1 GCA_028704035.1 Desulfotomaculaceae bacterium
GATAGACTTTGGCTTTGCCAATATAGCGGGTCTGGCGAAGACCATGGTGCACCATCTCTGCTTGCTTGTTTTCAATCTTGCATCTTTCGGGGTATTCTTTTTTAAATTCTTCAGTTTGCTGAAAGGCACGCGCTTTTTGCAAGTGCCGTTCATATTGGTTTACTGTGATGGTACGCCTGCCTTTCTTGCTTTTGGTACACTGGTTTAGCAGCGGGCAGTTCTGGCATTGTTCCTGGGAAAAAGCAAACACTTTTAGTCGGTTAGTTTTCTTGTCGTATATTTTCTCAGCCGCTATTTTGCCGGCAGGGCACTGACAGGTCTCGGCGTCTAAATCTATGGTAAATGCTGATTTGGGAAAACAGCCGTTTCGTCCAAGGTCTGTGGGTACGGGACAAATTAGTTCAACCCGGCGCTTTTCCATCTCTTCTCTGTTTTGGCCTGTGCCATAGGCCATGTCACACAAGACTGTATCCGGCTTTCGCTCTGCGGGCTGCTCGTCTACTAACACAGCGGCTGCTTCGGAGTCATGAATATTGCCTGGTGTGACTTCGATTTCGGTAATGAAGTTATTATCTGTTTCCATGGCAGTATGGGTTTTGTACCCATCAAATCTGCGTGCGCTGGATTTGCGGCCATGCCGCATCTCCGGGTCGTTGGCGGAAATGATCCGGTCTTTGGCTACTCCTTGTTTCATTTTGACTGTGCCGTCTTCTTGTTGTTCGATATCCTGGACGACTACGGTGGCTAAAATATCTCTTAATTCCTGCTCTTGTTTGGTAAGTTTCAGTTTGTCTACTATCTCAACAATCTGCAAAGCGTCCTGGCACAATTCATTCAGTAATTTATTTCGCTCGGCGGGATCTTCCCAGTTAATCTTTGGTTTGGTTCTGCTCTGATAATCAAGATGTAAGGGTTTTGGCAGCAGCGCAGTCAGGTCTAACCGTTTGCTTATGGTTATTAGAAGTTTTCTGATAGCCATCCGGATTAGGGTGTAGTTATCCTGCAGCGCGCCGGCGCCCAGTACGTAGGTTGAATCCATTATTTGTTTGGCGCAATTGCCGGGGAGCAGCCCTTTGGCTATGGCCGCTTCCAGGATTTCTTCAAAAGCAGTGCGTTCTTTCTTATATAACAATAATCTTGCTCTAAACCTGGACAGGGCGCTGTAGTTAAAGCCGGATTCTGCGATGGAAATGCCCAGAGCCATTTTCCAGCGCAAGTCGTAACGGGCGCGGTTTTCTGCTTCCCGGTCAGAAACCTTGTCGTAAAATTGCAGTAAAAGCACTTTAATTAAACGGCTCGGTGGTATAGAAGGCCGTCCGGAAAAGGAATAGGCATCGGCAAACAGTTCGTCTTTGAATATCTCGTTTGCCTGGGACAGGCCATAGTAAATACTGTCTTTAGGGACTATGGGCTTTTGCTCCCATGTTTGCAGAGTATCTATATCTGTAAATTTGAGTTGGTCCTTTTTGCGGCCCAGCATTTCAAATTACCACCCTGTATCTTTTAATGTCTTTAATATTCTACAAAATGCTGGGGT
Organism: Desulfotomaculaceae bacterium; assembly: GCA_028704035.1. Taxonomy (GTDB): domain Bacteria; phylum Bacillota; class Desulfotomaculia; order Desulfotomaculales; family Pelotomaculaceae; genus Syntrophopropionicum. The sequence continues at coordinate 1,538 of JAQVLS010000181.1, forward strand.
CTTCCTGCCCTAAAACTGGTTTTTGCTGGATTTTTATTGCTTTGCAGTGCTTTTTGGGGGTGTTTTGCAACACTCTCCTAGGGTGAGATGCTTTTTTAAACTAATATTGTTTCTTCGAATATAAGAATAATGTGCAATATTTATCTTGAGTTCGTATTCTTATTAATATAAATATTCAAGGCTTGTATTGCCTTAAATGATACAAAAATAACCGAAATATACAGCATAACTTCTAATATAGCTTTAATATAACCTAAGCCGATACTTAGATAACCAAGACCCATCATAATAATACCCCCTATTAAATATTCATATTATAGTTACATATTTTCCTATGGTTTTTCTTTATCTGGCTTAATATTTCCTGCCGGATCGGTACGAATAAAGATATTATCTATCATCCACCGAAGTACCGGATGCCCAGCGTGGGCGATTTTCTGCTCCAAGGTCAGCTTCATCGATTCCTTAGTCAGAGGTGACATATCTTTAAAACCCTGACCAAAGGGAACAACGGTGAATCCCATGCCTTCAAGGTTCTGCGTCATTTGCACAGCGCCCCAACGGTCGAAGGCTATCTCGCGATGTTGTAGTCTAATCCCGGCTCCTCTTTTAACTGCAGATTATATTCTATTGTCGCTTTGTGTATTATCTAGCCTCATTAATAGAAAAAGGAACCTCTATCTTTAATCTAATATTAAACACATAATTGCCTTTATTTTGGAGATTAATAATAAAAATTCATAATTATAGAGGGGGGGTAGTTATTTATGTGGTACGGCTGGCCAATAACTCGAGTGCTACTTCTTTTTACCGGCTTTGCCTTTTTAATGATCTCACTGCAGGTCACTATTTTTCATTCCCGTCAGAATTTTAGGCACTGGGCCATGTATGGACCTGTAATCGGCGGACCAGTATTGGGCATGTTTGCTATACTACTGTCATTTTATAATATTCCTATAATACGCAGCATCTTGGCAGTTTTATTATTTGCGGGTGTAGCATTGGGCGCTACAGGGTCGGTTTTACATGTTAATGGTATTGGACAACGGGTCGGCGGATATGGGGAATCGCAAAACTTTCTTATCGGACCACCATTAACTTTACCGGCAATGGTCGCAGCCATAAGTATCCTGGGTTTAATTGCCCTGTACTGGAGGTAACGGTATGCAGGAAAACAGGACAAGATATCCCGGTTATGACATATTAAAAGAAAAGGAACACTGGGATGATCATACACATGAGATTGTTTTAAAAAGGCTTGGGCCTTTTCCTAAACATAAATTTTTAAATGATTATGAAGCCAAAATGATATTGGCCATAGCCCAGCATATTGTCTATGATAACAGAAAAGAAATTCTAGATTATGTTCTACACCATATTGATAATGCGCTTTCTTCCACCATAGGCGAAGACCAGCGAAAGGTTGGCACCCCTGTTCAAAAGGTCTTAGTCCGTGAAGGGCTCAAAGCAATAGATAAGCTGGCGAAAAAACAATACAAATCATCTTATCTGGAATCAGACGTACAACAGCAGTTATCCATCTTAGCAGCTTTGCAAAAAGGAAAAGCTGCTAAGATGGATGAATGGCAAACCATACCCCAGAAGGAGTTATTTAAAAAACTGGCTACGCAAATCACCAGCGCATATTACTCTCATCCAACCGTATGGTCTGAGATAGGGTATGGCGGACCTGCCTATCCCCGTGGCTATGTGCGCGTGGAAAGAGGATTAACTGACCCGTGGGAGGCTAAAAGAGATGCCAACGAATCATGACTATGTATCACATGATTGTGACCATTACGATGGACACCGGTATAATCATTTAAATAAAAGAAAATATGGTGACGGGGCAGATATATGCATAGTTGGCGCAGGCGCTGCCGGTGGAGTGCTGGCTTACGAGCTAAGCAAAGCCGGCTTTAAAGTAGTTGTTATCGAAGCCGGGCCTTTCTGGAACCCGCAAACGGACTTTGCCAGTGACGAGCTTTCCATGCAGAGCATGGCCTGGAATGATACCAGGTTGGTAGCAGGCAGTAACCCGCTGGCGATGGGACATAATAATTCCGGGCGCGGTGTGGGCGGGGGCACTGTGCATTTCACCGGTGTGTTTTACAGGTTCCACGAAAGTGATTTTAGGGTAAAGGCCCTGGACGGCGTGGCGTATGATTGGCCTATTACATATAAGGACTTGGAACCTTATTACGAAAAAATTGAAAAAGATATTGCAGTTTCAGGACCTAAACATTTTCCCTGGGGTCCTTTTCAGGGGCCATATCCCTACCCCCAGCGTGAGCCTATTAGTGCCAACGCGCAAATTTTCAGGGAAGGCTGCGAAAAGTTGGGTATAAGAAGTTCGGTAGCTCCTCTGGCTATATTATCCGCCCCTTTTGACGGACGTCCACCCTG
>JAQVLS010000182.1 GCA_028704035.1 Desulfotomaculaceae bacterium
GGTATGCCGAGGCCATTAATATGGTAGCGTCGGCTTATACCCATACGGGGTATAATACCAGCTGCGGAGTTGCTCCTTACTATGGTGTGGTAGCGGTTGAACCGGCATTTATACCTTTGTGGACGAAGCTATATGTGGATGGGTATGGTTATGCTACTGCGCTGGACGTGGGCGGTAGCATTAAAGGAAACAGGATTGATCTTTTTTTTGAATCATATGGCGAGGCTATGAGCTGGGGTATAAGGAACGTTAAAGTCTACAGGATAGAATAGTTTAAAGGGTTGCAGGCGGCTCTTTAATTGTTGATAAAAAACAGCCCAAACAGGGCTGTTTTTTATTTGTTTAGGGCAAAACCGGGAATACTAAAAGGAAAAAATTTTAAAAATGTCGAATGACAGATTATAGACATAAAAGCTGTCGGAGGTATAAAGGTTAAGAAGATGATATCACCCGCTGCTATACGAAATATAATGCATAATCACGGTATCTCCTGCCGCAAAAGTCTAGGGCAGAATTTCCTGATTGACAATAATATTATTCACAAGATAATAGCCTCAGCAGAACTAACAAAATCTGATCTTGTAGTGGAGATTGGCCCTGGTTTAGGAGCTTTAACCACAGAGATTGCCCATAAAGCCGGCAAGGTGATCGCTGTTGAAGTGGATCGCGGGCTGCTGGCAGCGCTTTCTGAGATCCTCACTGGCCCGCAGAACGTGGAAATGATACTGGGTGACGCCCTTAAAACAGATTTTGACCGACTGGTCGGGAAAAGCACCGGTGGAGAGTACGGCAGCACAGGCAAAAAGTACAAGTTGATGGCCAACCTGCCCTATTATATAACCAGTCCTATTTTAATGCACCTGTTGTTGGGGCGCTTCAATATATCAATTGTTGTGATCATGCTCCAGGCAGAAGTGGCTGAGCGCCTGGCCGCCGCGCCAGGCAGTAAGGCTTATGGGGCCCTAAGCCTGGCTGTACAGTATTTTGCTAAACCGGAAATACTATTTAGAGTGCCCAGGACGGTTTTTTACCCCAAGCCCGGGGTTGATTCTGCGGTGGTCCGGCTGATGGTCAGGCCCGAACCGGGCGCAGTTGTGCGTGATGAAAACATGCTGTTTAACGTTATCCGATCGGCCTTCGGCAAGAGGCGAAAGACCCTATTAAACTCCCTGACCGGGTCCGCTCTTGGTATTGACCGGGAAACCTGCCTGAGCAGCCTGAAAAAAGCCGGCATTGACCCCGGGCGGCGCGCTGAGACGTTAAGCCTGGCAGAATTCGCCTGCTTAACTAACAGTATTATGGGGGTTAACAGCTGAGTTGTATTGCCGTATCGCGTAAACGAAAAGCGAATCCCGCACACGTGAAAGAGAGAGGGTAAAAATGTATTTTATCAGTCCTTCCAAGGGAAAGATGCACTTTTCGGCTATGATGACCGACATCATTAAATACATAGAGGATCTCCCAGCCTCGGATTACAAAATTATTATCGGCTCCGACTCTATGGTGAAAAACGAGACCTGTTTTATCACTGCGGTCATCGTACACCGGCTGGGCAAGGGGGCGCGTTATTTCTACCATAAAAAGATACAGCGAAAAATCAAAAGCCTGCGGCAAAAAATTTTTTACGAGACTGCGCTGAGCTTGGAAGTAGGAGGAATGGTGCACAGGTATTTTGCCGATTTCGGCTTTAATGATTCCGATGATCCGAACGTGGAAATACATATTGATGTCAGTGTCCATGGTGACACAAAAGACCTGATCCGCGAAGTGGTAGGAATGGTCACCGGCAGCGGCTTCATGGCTAAAATAAAACCGGAGGCCTACGGCGCCTCTACTGTAGCAGATAAACACACCAAATAAGGTGTGAGATAAATCACACCCAGAAAAACGGAACGGGGACACATCTCTCTCAAGGGTATTTCTGCATGTTGAGGTATGTCCCCGATTGAAATAGCGGGATAATCCCGTTCTTACAGGGATGGCTGTCTTACTAGACGCGAAATAAGGGAGAGCCAAGCGGATACAATCTTAGGGAATTTGTAAATTTGTCTGCCTTCTAATCCGGCTGTTAAGCCGGTATTTTTATGCCGTTATTGGGCGAGGAATTGGGCCAGCAGATCCCACCGTCTTTGGGAGTGATAACCCTCGTATTCCACGGAACCCGACGACCTCTGCCGCTTTGTGTCTCTATAAACATGTTGCGCTTCAATACAGTCGCCAATAATTGTCCCGGCGATTAAATCTGCGTGTGCGGCATCTTTTACGGGTGAACCCAGTTCATTATGGGGTATTTCTGTGCCGACGCAAACCAGGAGGCCCCTTTTGGCAGCCAGGGCAAGGGATACGGGGGGTATGGCGATTTCACGCAGCGGTACGGAAAGAAGGAAGCGGCGGGATACCACATGCGGGCCGTGGCTGGGCGAAGCTGCCCCAATTGTTTCTTCCAGGCCAATTTCCCGGTTCAACCTGGTGCGGGCGTTTAAAACTTCCACAGCAAGTTTGGGCAGCCGGGTAATATAGTCTCCGGGATAACAATTGGTTAAAACCATATCAGCATGCTTCTCATATACAGCTGAGACTAAATCGAATAGATTTTTGGCGATATCACCGTCCATGTCTCCATCTAAAAAAAGAACAGCTGTCGCCCCTTTATCCAGTGCGGCCTTGGCTCCGATGGCCCGGGGTATGTCTATACCGAGGGGTTCTATGAAATAAAGAGGCTGGATCCGCTTCGACCGGACTTGACGGATTATATTGCAGGAGCGATCGCTGCTCCCGTTGATAACAGGAATAATTATGTCTAAAGGGACGGACAAAAGTGTTTCAACTGTTTTTTTCAAGCGTTTCTCCTCATCTTTAACCGGCATCACTGCTGCAATCATAAACATCCCTTCTTTCGAAATCGGTTTTGCTCTAAGATATGGAAATCCAGCCAAAATGATGCTTGGCCGATACACAAACACCGTGCCTCCTTTCATATGATATAGAAAAATAAAAGGAGTCTTAGCAGTGGGAGAGATAAAAAAGGGTGACGTGGTCGGACGTAAATCATATAATAAGGATATTTTTTTTAAAATCATAGATATCTATCAAGGAAACGACAATAAGGGATACTGCAAACTTAAAGGTATTCACTACAGGCTGCTTGCTGACGCCCCGCAGGAGGACCTGATCAAGGTTGAACCGAGTGAACTTGGCCGGCACCTGCGCGAGCATACGATAAAAAGCAGCGAGCATATGAACCGCATTTTTGCCAGGAGGGAAAGAGATAGGGAGCTTGTTTTCGGCAGGGCGGTACAGCACGGGCACAGCAATAAAGCCGGTAATGGAAATGGGATAAACGGTTTTGATATACCCGGTACGGTTCTCCATATAGACGGTGACAGCGACTACCTTGATCTCTGCTTAACAACGTACAGGCAGCTCAATATTCCGGCTAACGGCTACAATATCGAAGAAAATCAGCAGTCTAAGATGGCGCCGGATCTGCTGAAAAAACACAACCCCGACCTGCTGGTCATTACCGGCCATGACGGTTTTATAAAGGGTAAAAAAGATTTTTCAGATATCAACAACTACTATTCTTCAAAATTTTTTGTAGAAACGGTTGAAGCAGCGCGGCAATACGAAAAAAGCAGGGATGATCTGGTTATTTTCGCCGGCGCCTGTCAGTCGCACTATGAGGCCATTCTGCAAGCCGGCGCCAATTTTGCGAGTTCCCCCCAGCGGGTGATGATCCATGCTTACGATCCTGTTTTTGTGGTGGAAAAAATCGCCTATTCTTCTATTTACGACCCGATTTCAATTAAAGAAATTATTGAAGGCACAATAACGGGCTTTAACGGTATCGGCGGTATGGAAACTCGCGGAAAATACCGGTTTGGGGTG
>JAQVLS010000016.1:0-14792 GCA_028704035.1 Desulfotomaculaceae bacterium
GGCAGAAAACGCACGTCAATCACCAGGTCGGAATCCAGCGGTATGCCATATTTAAAACCAAAGGACACAAGAGTTATATGCAGGTCGGTATGACCGGTATGATCAGCAAAAATTGCGACTATTTCATCCTTCAGCTGTTTAGGTACCAGGCCTGATGTATCGATAACTTTGTTGGCGCGTCCCCTGAGTTCTTGTAAAAGGCTGCGCTCCTGACGGATAACCTCCAAGACCTCCCCGTAAGCGCTCAGCGGGTGGCGGCGCCTGGATTCCTTAAAACGGCGCACCAGAGTTTCATCGGAGGCCTCCAGGAAGAGGATCTCATAGCGGATGCCCTGGCTGTTGAGTTCATTTAGGACTTCGAACAGGGTATTAAAAAATTCTCCGCCCCTGATATCAACACCCAATGCTATTTTATTAATTTTATTGGCGGCCTGTGCACACAGATCGGCAAATTTAAGAATCAGGGCGGGAGGCAGGTTATCAATGCAGTAGAAGCCCAGATCCTCCAAACTATGGAGAGCCTGAGTCTTACCCGCCCCGGAAAGACCGGTAACAACTACAAGTTTTGGCGCGGTCATTGCAAACCTCCCAGATCTTTCTTCGAATTCATCTTTAATCGGAGAAAGGGAATTTTCGTTATTACGGCAAAAGGAACATCTTTACCCGCAAAACAGATACCAGACAGCGGAATGGGGACACACCTCTATTTGGGGCTTGTCTCCGGGGCCGGGGAATGTCCCCGATTAAAGGTCTGAGGAATTTCCCCAATTTTTGTGCAACAGGAGAACCTTCCCCTTGACACGCTCAGTTTACAGCGTTTATGATCATTTCCGCCGGGAAACGCAGCCTTTCCACCAGTGCCAGTCCGGAAGCAAGTTCCCCCACGTTTTCGGGGTAATGGGCGTCGCTGTTTATGGCCAGCTTGGCCCCCCAGCGGGCGGCGGAGCGCACTATTTCTTCTTTATTATAATGGTGGCCGGTATTTACCTCAAGAGCAGTTTCTTTTCCGGCGCAAGCCCGGGCGAGCTCGTTCGTATCCACGGGCAGCATCAGATCAGGGTGGCTGATAATATCGACCGGGTAGTTGTTAATAGTTTCAATCAGGGCTTTGGTGTTGGCGTTGCGCATTTTTTCACGGGCGCTCCTGTTGAACCTGGCCGCCAGGTTGGGCAGTGTGTACAGCAAGGCGTCCTCCAGGTTCTCGGGCATGTAGTAAGGATGCAGGCCGGCGATCAATAGGTCGAGCTGGTCGATAATCTCCATGGGCAGATCAAGGCGGCCGTCGCTGCCAATCACCGCCGCCTCCGCCCCCACCAGCGCCTTAATATTGGGCAGCCGCAACGCCAGGGCGGCCACCTCCTCCTTGATGGTTATAAATGTTTCCGGCCCGGCCACACCGATACCTATGCTTTTTGGGCCGTGGTCGGTTATAGCCACTTCTGCCAGGCCCCGCCCGGCGGCCGCCTCTATGTTTTGAGCCGGTGTGCCCCGGCCGTCGCTGTATTTAGTGTGAGTATGGTAGTCCGCAAAAAGAATCACTCTGCCGCAAGTTCCAATTTAAGATAGTCTATAGTTTTGACGGGACCGGGATCAGTGCCGTAGAGCGCCGCCAGGTATAAGCTGGCGTAGTCCCCAGTGTAAATCAGGGAAAAAAGCTTGGCAAGGTCCCCGTCGCCGGAGGCCCAGACCTCGGTAAACCCGTCCACCACGTTTCCTATGATGCCTTTGGTAATCTCAATGCGCTTTTGCACCCGCAGATGGTCCCGTTCGTCCCTGAGGATAATCACGTGAATATTATTTAAAATTTCGCGAGGATACTCGAAACCGACAATTTCATTGTGGTTTAACTCGGGAAATACATTCCAGTAAGCGGGCGCCTTGGCGTTCTCGTTAATCTGGCCTTTCCACCTCTGCGCTACTACTTCGGTGATGCCGGTAGTGCCCCAGATCACAGGTATTTTTTTATAAAGTTTATGAGCGACCTGTTTGGAAACGTTCTCCTCCCTGGGAGACTCCGGCCCGATTTTTTTATGCAACTCTTTAATATAACTGGCCATGTCGTTTATTTCCCCGGTTAAATCGGGCAGCAGGCCCAGCCGCTGCAATATGCCCAGGGTGGGGATAAATAAATAACCGGTAGCCGCCCGGGGGGCGCAGCCTGTCGGTATTTTCGCCAGGGGAACACCGTCTCTCAACGCCATCGCAGCCAGCTTCCCGCCGGTGGTTATGGCCATGACGGAGGCGCCCCCGGCCCGCGCTTCTTCATAGGCGCTCAGTGTTTCCTCGGTGTTGCCGGAATAACTTACCGCAAAAACCAGGGTGTCAGGGCCGACAAATTTGGGCAGGAAGTAGTCCCTGTTTACTGTAACCGGCACCGGGATCTTATCGGCGGTGTAGACCCTGAGCAGATCCCCGCCTATGGCCGAACCACCCAGCCCGGTTACCACGATATTGGAAATAGCCTCTATATTCGGCAGTTCAACATCTTTTAAAATATTGCAGACAGCATAGCTGCATTGGGCTGACAGCCCCTCAAGGGCTGCCATCATGCCGGTAGAGTCCAGCCGGCACAAATCCTCAAAATTATTCAGATCAAATTGTTGTGTCAACAGTAAAGCCCCCTTCCGATTCCTTAATTATTTTTAAAGCGGGCGGCTGAATTTCCAGGACGTCCTCGATGTATGCCCGCAGTACCTCGGCCACACCCCAGGCCTGGGCTATAGTACCTCTCGGCACAGCCGGCTCGTCACCGTCAAATATTTCCGAGATATACCCGACCCCGTGGTCGCGCAGCTGGTCCCAGAAGGGTGAAATGAACCGTCGGGCCTGTTCACGGCTTACGGCATCATAATGGTAGGCACAGCGGTAAGCGGTAATAAAGGGCCCGATCAACCAGCTCCAAGCTGTCCCCTGGTGGTAAGCCCCGTCCCTTTTAATACGGTCGCCTTTGTAGGTTCCCTGATATGCCGGATCCCATGGCGACAGGCTGCGGATACCGTAGGTAACATAGAGTTCCGACCAGACCTTCTGTACTACCCTCCTCATCTGCTCTGTGGTCAGCATACTGTATGGCAGGCTTACCGCCAGCAGTTGGTTGGGCCTGATACTGCTGTCGGGCCCGTCGGGAGAAACCACGTCATGGAGGCAGCCGGCGTTCTCATTCCAAAATTTATGCTGAAAGCTATTTTTAATTCTTCCCGGCAGCGACACTAAAGCAAAATCTTTTCCCAGTAGTTTGGAGATTGCGCTAAAAACCATGACCGAGTTATACCAAAGGGCGTTAATTTCAACGGCCTTGCCGTGCCTGGGCGTGACCACCCAGTCGTCCACTTTGGCGTCCATCCAGGTCAGCTGAGTGCGCGGGGACCCGGCGCTCAGCAGGCCGTCATCGTCCATGGCGATATTATATTCCGTGCCTTCCATATACCAGCGGATAATTTCTTTTACCGCCGGGTATAGGTGTTCCCGGGTAAAATCCAAATCTGCAGTATAAACAAGGTATTTATAGACCGCGTTGATGAACCAGAGGGACGCGTCCACGGTATTGAATACCGGTTCTGTTTTACCGTCGAAGAAGGCGTTGGGCATCAGCCCTTTGCGGCAGTGGTGCACGAAAGTTTGCAGGATTTCCCTCGCCTCCTGGAACCGCCCGGTCACCAGGGTCAGCCCGGGCAGCGCGATCATGGTATCCCTGCCCCAGTCGGCAAACCAGGGATAGCCCGCGATAATAGTCTTTTTGCCTGTCGAAGACCGATCTACAATAAATGCGTCCGCCGCGCAAGCCAGGCGCCGGGCAAAATGGTCTGTAACGCCCACCTTATCAACAACCCTGTCGATTCGCTCTCTTTCATTTTGCAACAGCTCGGCGCCGTTGAAGCTGCCGATATCGGCAGTAGTTGCGATCACAGAAAAAGTTTTATTTTCACCCGCAGCAAAGGCTATCTCAAAATGCCCCGGTATGTAAAGGTCCTCGTAAGGATTCTCACCCCTTTCCTTTTCGGCGGCGTAGGTCAGGCCATTATACCATTCCCCGCCCTGAACATAAACACCGGCGTCACAGGCAAGCCTCAACAAAGGCATGTCTTCCTTGCCTTTTATCGAGACGGCTCCATCGGCGACGGTCTGGGTGAAATCAATTTGTCCCTTGTGGGTAATAAAATGGTGCCCCCGGCAGTTGACCATGGGGGTCAGCTTCAGCACACCGGGCGAGGTTCCGTTCAGCACCCGGTATAATATTACGGTGGTGTTGGAGCCGTGCACCATAAAAACAGTCTTCTCCAGAAAGTTGTCGCCGAAACTGTATGTAAAAGTAGGGAACGGCTCCATCCTAACTTGCTGGAGATGAATGAAACCAAGCTCGGCGAAAGCGGAGACGTGCTGGTTCGCGGCCAGGTTATAAGTGCACGGACCGATCGAGAAGCGCTCGTCCAACTTGCTTAAGTGAACGACGCGCCAGCCCGGAGGTTTGTGGGCCGCGATTAGCAAACCGTGGTATTTACGCGTGTTGGCATTAATTATGGCGCCGGAAGCATAACCCCCGATGCCGTTGGTGACCAACCACTCCTTTTGCGCTCCCTGCTCAAAGGTGCGCCAGTCACTCTTACCGAAGAAATACATTTATGACCACTCCCTTCTCCCTAGAATGATCAGAGGAATGACAATTTATTCTGGTGCAAATTCTTTATAAGATATTTCTAGACCAAGACAAACCTTTCCAATGCTTCCACTACGCCATCACCATATGAGGCGGTTGTCACGTAATCAGCAAATTTTTTAATTTCCTCCCTGGCGTTGGCCACTACTACGCCTAGTCCGGCGTAATCCAGCATGTCCAGGTCGTTGTATCCGTCTCCCACCGCCATGACTTCTTCTCGTTTAACGCCCAAATACGCCGTCAGAAAAGACAGGGCTTGCCCTTTAGTAGCCTCAATGTGGGCAAATTCGAGAAAATGCGGTTTTGATTTACTGACAGTAATCTTCCCTTCATAGAGGGGACCCAATTCGCCTTTGAGCTGGTCAATCAGAGGCTCTTGCGCAATGGTTATAACCTTGGTGGGATCACGGTCCAGGTATTCCAGCAGATCACCCACCACCTCAGCTTCCACCCCGGCTATGGCGGCATAGCGGCGCCCCGCCTCGTCATCGCGCTCCATCAGCAGACGATCATCCAGGTAACCGTTGAGGTGGTAACCGTATTGATGAATCCTGGCGATAATTTCCCTGGCGTATGCCAGCGGCAGAGGCCTGTCTACCAGCACCTCGCCTGAAAGGGAGTTTTTCACCAGAGCGCCCTGGTAGGTAATCAACGGTATGTCGATACCGAGTTCCCCTGCGATACGCGCCGCCGATTGATACATACGGCCGGTAGATATTGTGAAATAAACCCCCGCGGCCCGCACGGCGGCGACAGCCTCCCTGACCCGGTCAGTAATCTGCAAATCCCTCGAAAGCAACGTGTCGTCCAAATCTACCGCTACAAGTTTATACTTATGCATATTCCCTCCTGCTGTCATTTCGGTACAAGGGGACGGTTCGAGACCACTGATAAAGTGACCTTTTAAATCGCCACGGCTTGTTTCCTAACCAAATAATGCCGATAAATCATCAACTTACAGTATACCAAATTAAAAACAAGCGAGTGTACATCCTTTGAGCCGGATACCATCTTGGCTATCCGCTTTAAGTTTACCGCCAGGACCGTTAATTTGGCCTGAATGCGTACACTTTGTAGACCGTAGCCTTTGGCTCGGTCCAATCCATGGAATCTTTTTAGTTCTGCATTCTTGGGTTCGATTTTCGCTCGCTTGCGGTATTCTTCAAGGAATTCCGGGGTTTTGGCTCTTTGACTGTACTCATATAACTCAGGAGTATTTACACTGACTGTCAGTAGTCTAGCTATCCGCGTACTTTTACCTATGCATTCAGCCCTTGCCATTTCGTTTACGGGTTTTGGCCTTTGCTTTTACCGTTTCATTTCCCATGACACAAAACCATTGGTCGCTGTCTTTGTTGTAGCTAAACAGCTCTTCACCTATTTTTGCTACATTCATTATATCATATAGGGGGTTTTTCAGTTGTGTTTTAGAGGTATTTAGTAGTATTTTTGTTATTTTTTATTGGGTGTTTTTTAGTGGTCTCAAACCGTCCCCGTGTACTGCTTTTGGCCAACTTTCGCAGGCAGTAAACCTGGGTACCAGGCATGTTTCACAGGACAAACTTTTCCAGCGCTTCCACCACACCGTCACCGTATGACGCGGCTGTCACGTAATCAGCAAATTGCTTTATTTCCTCCCCGGCGTTGGCCACCACCACACCCAGGCCGGCGTATTCCAGCATGTCCAGGTCGTTGTCCCCGTCCCCCACCGCCATGATTTCTTCTCGTTTAATGCCCAAATACGCCGCTAGAAAAGCCAGGGCCGTCCCTTTGGTGGCCTCGATGTGGGAAAACTCCAAAAAATGCGGCTTCGATTTATGGACAGTAATCTTCCCTTCGAAAAGGGAGGCCAGTTCGGCTTTCAGCTGGTCGAGCAGGGGTTCTTTTACTATAGTTGAAACCTTGAGGGGATCGCGTTTCAGGAATTCCAGCAGGTCGCTCACAACTTCAACTTCCACGCCGGCTATGGCGGCATGCCGCAGGCCTTCCTTGTCGTCCCGCTCCATCAGCAGGCGATCGTCCAGGTAGCCGTTGAGGTAATAGCCGTACTGGCGAACTCTGGCGCTTATTTCTCTGGCATAGGCCAGCGGCAGTGGCTTGTCTACCAGCACCTCTCCTGACAGGGAGTTTTTTACCAGAGCACCCTGGTAGGTGATCAAGGGTATGTCGATGCCGAGTTCTCCCGCAATTCGTGCCGCCGATTTATACATGCGCCCGGTGGATACCGTGAAATAAACCCCCGCGGCCCGCACGGCGGCTACAGCCTTCCTGACCCGGGCGGTAATCTGCGCCTCCCTGGAAAGCAGCGTATCGTCCAAATCCACCGCCACCAGCTTGACCGCAAGCGTGTCAAGGGAACGGTTCTCTTGACACGCTTTCAAAGTTCTGTCAGGGCCACCAGGCGGAAGGTGTCCATTGTGCATTTTCTTCCTCCAGTTATTGCTGCATGTTTCATTTTCATTTTACCCCTATAATACCCATGTATCTCAAGGGGACGGTCCCCTTGACATACTTTACTTATGGAAGAATTCGTAAACAGCTTGGGCAGACTTTTTGGTCATGCCCTGCACTGCAGCCAGTTGCTCCGGGGTGGCCTGCTCAATTTCCCGCAGGGAGCCGAAGGCTTTTAATAACGCGCGGCGGCGCACCTGGCCGATGCCTTCCACCTCGTCTAACAAAGATTTCAACCCGGCTTTGCCCCTGATATTACGGTGGTAAGCCAGGGCGAAGCGGTGGGCTTCATCCCGCAAGCGCTGCAGCAGGCGCAGGGCAGGAGAATTTCTATTAATCACCATGGGGGCGGACCGGCCTTCAGCAAATATCTGTTCCTCCTCTTTGGCCAGGCCAAAGGCTGGAATATGGGAAAATCCCTGTTCCCGCATCACATGGCGGGCGGCGGAAAGCTGCCCTTTGCCCCCGTCTATAATAACAAGGTCAGGGAGCGTGAAAAATTTGGCCTCTTTACTTGAAATCAAGCCGGAATTAAACAGCTCCTGCTCCTCGGCTGCCCTCTTAAAGCGTCTGCGCAGGACTTCCTGCATAGACGCAAAATCATCGGCTCCCTCAACCGTGCGGATCTTAAAGCGGCGGTACTGTTCATTAGCGGGTTTGCCGTCAATAAAGACGACCATCGAAGCGACGCTGTTGGTCCCCTGAGTGTTGGATATGTCATAGCATTCCATGCGGTGGGGCGGGCCTGCCAGACCTAGTTCCTCCGCCAGCCCGGCCAGCGCCTCAGCCGTACCTTCGCGGCGCGCCGCCGCCTCCAAAAGGTGCTGCTCCAGAGTCAGCAGGGCGTTAACGGCTACCATATCAACTAATTTTTTCTTATCACCGCGTTGGGGCGCCTTCAAAGTTACCTTAGATCCCTTTTTGCCGGTCAGCCACTGCTCGATCACAGCCCGCTCATCTTTTACCTCAATAGCAAGAAGCACTTCTTCCGGCACAAAATCAACATCCGTATAATACTGTTTGAGAAATGAAGTGATTACCTCCGGCTGACCGAAGCCTTCCACTCCGTGCAGCATAAAGTGTTCCTTACCGATCAGCTTGCCGCCTCGCACAAAAAACACCATGACGCAAGCTTCGTCCCGTTCCCCGGCTCCGGCGGCGGCCACTATGTCCTGGTCTTCAAAGCCGCCGGTGATAATTTTTTGCCGCTCAACCACATCCCGCACAGCCTGCAGTTGGTCGCGCAGGCGGGCGGCGAGCTCAAAATCCAGGGCCCCCGCCGCCTGATCCATCCGTGCGGCCAACCGTTTAACCAGGTCTTCCTGTCTCCCTTCCAGGAATAGACATATCTCGTTGATCATCCCCCTGTACCTGTCGCTGTCTACCTGTCCGGCGCAAGGCCCCAGGCAGCGCTTGATATGGTAATTAAGACACGGCCTCTGCCTAACAGGCGGCTCTTTTTGCTTGCAAGAGCGGAAGGGGAAAATTCTTTTCAAAAGGCGCAGCGTCTCATTCATCGCTCCTACTTTGGTGTAAGGACCAAAGTACCTGGACCCGTCTTTGACATGGCGACGGGTGATCGTAACCCGCGGAAATTCATCCGCCAATGTCACTTTTAGGTAGGGATAGCTTTTATCATCTTTGTACAGAACATTGTAACGGGGACGGTGTTCCTTGATCAGGTTCTGCTCCAGGATCAGCGCCTCTACTTCCGAGTCGGTCACAATAATATCAAAATCAGCCACTTTCTCCAGCATCACTTTTGTTTTCGGCAGAATCTGGGCCCCCGGCTGAAAATAAGAGCGGACCCTATTCTTAAGTGAAAGGGCCTTGCCGACATAAATTATTTTCCCCTTGCCATCCCGATATAGGTAAACCCCCGGCTTGGCCGGCAGAAGCTTTAGTTTTTCTTCCAGCTGCATTGGAAGCACCACTTCCCCGCAATACAATAGTCTAAACAAACCAAAACCGTGACAAGAGAGCCGTCCGAGACCACTGATAAAGTCACTTTTTCAAAAATTCGATCCAGTAAAAACGCGGGTTTGCGGACATGGAAAATCAAAAATCAGGCCTTTTTCAGTGGTTTCGAGCCGTCCCCGTGATACTATCGTGTCAAGAGAACTGTCCCTCCGGCACATTTTGCAGCAACTTTTGCAAAAACATGCCGGTATATGAGCCCGGTACCGAGGCTACTTCCTCAGGCGTGCCGGCAGCCAGCACCTGCCCGCCGTTGTTTCCGCCCTCCGGGCCCAGGTCAATGATATAGTCGGCAGTCTTGATTACATCCAGGTTATGTTCGATTACTACAACGGTATCGCCCGCTTCCACCAGCCGGTGCAGCACCTTAAGGAGCCTGTCGATATCGGCCATATGCAGGCCGGTGGTCGGTTCGTCAAGGATATAAAACGTCTTGCCGTTGGATCTCCTGGATAATTCCGTAGACAGTTTCACCCGCTGGGCCTCGCCTCCGGAAAGCGTAGGCGCCGGCTGTCCCAGGCGGATATATCCCAGGCCTACGTCCTGCAGTGTCTTCAGCTTGCGGTATATCTTGGGTATGGGGCGGAAGAAATCCGCCGCCTGGTCCACGGTCAATCCCAGCACGTCGGCGATATTTTTTCCTTTGTACCTGACCTCAAGTGTTTCCCTGTTGTAACGCAGTCCTTTGCATACTTCGCAGGGGACATAGACGTCCGGCAAAAAATGCATCTCTATTTTAATGATTCCGTCCCCGCGGCATGACTCACAGCGCCCGCCTTTGACGTTGAAGCTGAAGCGCCCGGGTTTATAGCCGCGCATCTTGGACTCCGGTGTTTGCGCGTACAAGTCCCGGATGTCATTAAACACCCCTGTATAGGTGGCCGGGTTGGAACGCGGCGTTCGGCCGATGGGAGACTGATCGACATCGATTACCTTGTCCAGCTGTTCGATACCGCAGACACCCCGGTTTTCCCCGGGGCGAGTTTTCGCCCGGTGCAGTTCCTGAGCCAGTTTGCGATATAGAATATCGTTCACCAGGGTGCTTTTACCTGAGCCTGAGACACCGGTAACACAGGTGAACACTCCCAGGGGGAATGCAACATCTATATTTTTTAAATTGTTTTCGGCCGCGCCCAGGACTTTTACTACTTTGCCATTTAACGGGCGGCGGCATTCCGGTACGGGTATGGACAATTTACCACTCAGGTACTGTCCGGTGATTGAATCCGGGTTTTGGGCGATATCCTTATAGGCGCCTGTCGCTACCACCCGGCCGCCATGCTCGCCCGCGCCGGGACCGATATCTATAATATGGTCGGCTGCCAGCATAGTATCCTGGTCATGCTCTACCACGATCAGCGTGTTTCCCAAGTCACGCAGGCGCTCCAGTGTCTTGAGCAGGCGCTGGTTGTCACGCTGGTGCAGGCCGATGCTGGGCTCATCCAGGATATACAGGACGCCCATCAGGCCGGAGCCGATCTGGGTAGCCAACCTGATCCGCTGGGCTTCACCACCGGCCAGAGTACCCGCGCTCCGGTCCAGGGTCAGGTAATCCAGGCCGACATTGACCAGGAAGCCCAGACGTTCACTGATCTCCTTTAGAATCTGCCTGGCTATAATCTGCTCGCGGCTAGTCAACTCAAGCCCGCTAAAAAAATTTTTGGCCTCAAGCACGGAAAAACGGCTGACCCCTGATATGGACAGCCCCCCCACCTTCACCGCCAGGGCTTCAGGTTTGAGCCTGGCGCTCCGGCAGGAAGGGCATATCCGGCTGTTCATATACTGCTCGATTTCCTCGCGCTGGCGCTCGGAGCCGGTCTCCCGGTAACGCCTGGCCAGGTTGTTAATTACCCCTTCAAAGGGAACATCCATCTCATGCCTGCGCCCATAGAAATCATTTTGCAGAATAAAATTAAAACGCCGGCCACGGGTGCCATACAAAATTACATCAAGTTGTTCAGGGGTGAGACTGTCCAGCGGCGTATCCACACTGAAACCGTAATGCCCGGCCAGCCCCTCCAGGAACTGGTAGTAATATCCCCCCTTGGTCCAACCCATTACAGCGCCCTGCGCTATCGATTTGCGCCGTTCCGGGATTACCAGATCGGGGTCAATTTCTCTCTTGAACCCCAGGCCGGTGCATTCCGGACAGGCGCCGTAAGGGGTGTTAAATGAAAAAAGCCGCGGGGAAATTTCGGCGATGCTGATCCCGCAGTCCACGCAGGCAAAATTTTCACTGAAGATAATTTCCTCACCATCGGCCACGGCTGCCGTCACCACGCCCCCACCCTGTTTCAGCGCTGTTTCCAGGGAATCAGCCAGCCTTCTTGCGGCGCCCGGGCGGATAATTATACGGTCCACCACTACTTCGATGGTGTGCTTTTTGTTTTTATCCAGCTTGATATCTTCAGACGCATCCAGCACCTCGCCGTTTACCCGGACCCGGACGAAGCCGCTGCTGCGAATATTTTCAAAAACCTTGACGTGCTCGCCTTTTTTCCCCTGCACCACGGGCGAGAGGATCAGGAGCCTGACACCTTCCGGCAGGGATATCAAATGGTCAACCATCTGCTCCACCGCCTGGCGGGTAATCAGTTTGCCGCAACGGGGACAGTGCGGCCGCCCGACCCTGGCGAATAACAGGCGGAGGTAGTCATAAATCTCTGTCACCGTACCTACTGTGGAACGGGGATTGCGGCTGGTCGTCCTCTGATCTATGGAAATAGCCGGGGAAAGACCTTCGATGTATTCCACATCCGGCTTGTCCATTTGGCCTAAAAACTGGCGCGCATATGCAGAGAGCGACTCAACGTACCGACGCTGACCCTCGGCGTAGATGGTATCAAAAGCCAGAGAAGATTTGCCCGATCCGGATAGGCCCGTAATAACCACGAACTTATCGCGGGGAATCTCCACATCTATATTTTTTAGGTTATGAGCGCGGGCGCCCTTGACCAGAATCCTGTCCAGCATGTATTACCCCTCAAATCTTATTATATGAAAGCCACAAACAGAGGTCTCCGTTCCTCTGCATACAATTTCGGTACGAAAGCACCGTCCGTGGCACGGTTACAAGGCTTCTGTGTCGGGGATGGCGGGGCCGAGGCCCTTTTCTCCCCGTAGTTGCAGGCGCAGCTCGATGATCGCGTCCCTGATCTGGGCAGCCCGTTCAAAAGCCAGGTGGCGAGCCGACTCTCGCATCTCTTTTTCCAGAGCGGCGATGGTCTTTTTTAGCTGGGATTTGTTCATCTTTTTACCGGTATGGGGCACTGCTTTATAAAGTGCGCCCGGCTCCGCCACATGGGTGGCTTCGATCACGTTACGGATCGACTTGCGGACAGTTTCCGGCGTAATACCATAGCGGCGGTTGTATTCCAGCTGGACCTCGCGCCTGCGGTTCGTCTCCGATATGGCCCTGTTCATGGAGTTCGTGACCTTGTCGGCATACATAATTACCTTGCCTTCTACGTTGCGGGCCGCTCTGCCGATGGTCTGAATTAATGAGCGCTCCGACCGGAGGAAGCCCTCCTTGTCCGCATCCAAAATTGCCACCAGGCTTACTTCAGGCAGGTCCAGCCCTTCACGCAGCAGATTAATCCCCACCAGCACGTCGAACACACCCAGCCTCAGGTCCCGCAAAATTTCCATCCGTTCGATGGTCTTGATGTCCGAGTGCAGGTAGCGTATTTTGATGCCGATTTCACGCAGGTAGTCCGTCAGGTCCTCGGCCATCTTTTTAGTCAGGGTGGTCACCAGGACCCTCTCACCGCGCCGCACCCGCAGGCGTATTTCCTCCAGCAGGTCATCGATTTGGCCCTGTGAGGGGCGCACGAAGATTTCCGGATCAACCAGACCGGTAGGCCGGATAATCTGCTCTACCACACGGGAGCAGTTATTTAGTTCGTAAGGCCCCGGCGTCGCCGACAAATAAATCACCTGGTTCAGATGCCCGATGAATTCCTGGAAAGTAAGGGGCCGGTTGTCAAATGCCGACGGCAGCCTGAAGCCGTATTCCACCAGCGCTTTTTTGCGGGAACGGTCGCCCTCATACATGGCGCCCACCTGGGGCACGGCCACGTGCGACTCGTCGATAAACATGATAAAATCCTTAGGGAAATAGTCCAGTAGGGTATAAGGAGGCTGCCCGGGCGCCCGGCCGGTTAAATGGCGCGAGTAGTTTTCAATACCGCTGCAGAAACCCATCTCGCGCATCATTTCCAGATCAAAATCAGTCCGCTGTTCCAGGCGCTGCGCTTCCAACAGCTTTTCCCCGGCCCGCAGCTCCGCCAGGCTTCCTGCCAGCTCGGCCTCAATAGTTGTAATTGCGCGCTCCATTATTTCTCTGGAAGTAGCATAGTGACTGGCCGGAAAAATAGAGACGTGGCTGCGCTCTCCCAGAACCTCTCCTGTAAGCACGTCAAATTCCAGCAACCTTTCTACTTCATCCCCGTTAAAGTCTACCCGGATCGCTTTTCCCGAAGCCGAAGCCGGAAAAATTTCGAGCACATCGCCCCTTACCCTGAATTTGCCCCGGACAAAATTGATGTCGTTGCGTTCATACTGGATGCTCACCAGCTTGCGCAGCACACTATCACGGTCGTAATTCTCCCCCCGGCGCAGGGAGAAAACCAAATTGCTGTACTGTCCAGGATCGCCAAGCCCGTATATACAGGAAACACTGGCCACAATTATTACGTCCCTGCGCTCAAAGAGGGCGCAGGTGGCTGAGTGACGCAGTTTGTCGATCTCGTCGTTTATGGACGAATCTTTCTCAATGTATGTGTCAGTATGCGGGATATAAGCTTCCGGCTGGTAGTAATCATAATAGCTAACAAAATATTCAACCGAGTTGTTGGGAAAAAACTCCTTTAATTCACCGCAAAGTTGAGCAGCCAGGGTTTTATTCGGCGCCAGCACCAGGGTCGGGCGCTGGAGCGCCTGGATCACATGAGCCATAGTAAAAGTCTTGCCGGTGCCGGTGGCGCCCAACAAAACCTGGCCCTGCCTGCCGTTGCTTAGTCCTTCCACAAGGGCCGTGATGGCTTTAGGCTGGTCCCCTTTGGGAATGTATTCAGATTCAATCTTGAATTTTCGCATGGGCTTCATCCTTCTGTTCTTTACTACAATTATTATACCATAAGGGGTTATTCCCCCCCAAAAATATGTTCTGCTATTAGTCAGGTAGTTGGGCTGTGGCCCACCCCTGACCTTATTTTTCCACAAACACAGGTTCGCCTAAATCTTAACGCAAGTAAGGAAGTTTGAGGCGGGGGTATTCTGCCGGGCGTTTTTCATGAATAAGGAAACATATTAAGAGGGAACCCAGTAGCCGCCGGGTTCCCTCTTTTTTCTAAAAAGATTGACTATCGCATATCAATTAACTGCCGCCACCCTGACCGTTTTCCTGCCCTTCGCCGCCTGCCTGGCCGCCGGCTTCCCCGCCGCCCTCAATTGTTTCAATCTTTTTAATCTCGCCGTTTATCTGCACTTCTACAGTCTTTCCGTCCTGAGTGGTGACCTTGAGTGTGGTTTTTTTGCCGCCGCCTTCGCTCCCGCCGCCACCCTGATCCTGGCTGCCCGATTGATTATTCTGGCCGCTCTGCTGGTCGCCCAGTTGGCCGCTTTCCTTGCTGCCCTGCTGGTCGCCTTGCTGCCCCTGATTCTGCCCCTGGGCTTGAGCCTGGCCCCAGCGCTGCTCCAGCAGGTAAGA
>JAQVLS010000016.1:14802-15457 GCA_028704035.1 Desulfotomaculaceae bacterium
CTTGAGTGTGGTTTTTTTGCCGCCGCCTTCGCTCCCGCCGCCACCCTGATCCTGGCTGCCCGATTGATTATTCTGGCCGCTTTGCTTGCTGCCCTGCTGGGCGCCTTGCTGCCCCTGATTCTGCCCCTGATTCTGCCCCTGGGCTTGGGCTTGACCCCAGCGCTGCTCCAGCAGGTAAGATTCGCTCATGGAAATCAAACGTACCGGCGTTATTTTGGCGGGCACGTCAAAGTCCCCGTTCCTAATCTGGCTGTCATATTGCCAGTACCCGGTGGTAGCCAGGCCAATCGCCGCGTCATATGCGTACTGCGCAATCAATTCGGGCATAACGTCAACTTCCGCATCGTGATCCCCTGCCGCCAGGGCCTGCGATGACTTTTGATCCGCACCGACCCCGATGGTTATCACCCGCTCGCTTAATCTACGGTTCTTCAACAGGTCGGCAGCAGCGGCAGCCATGCGGCTGTCCGTAGCGACAACCGCATCAATCCCGTTACTCGTTGAAGCCAAAACCTGTTCCAGTGTTGAGGCAGCCATTTGCGGGTCCCCCCGGGGATGGTCCTTGACCAGCACAACCTGTACTCCGGGCTGGTCCTTCAGGCGCCGCAGTATGGAAGCAGCGATATCAGTTGAAACCCGGTCATTTTTATCACCC
>JAQVLS010000183.1 GCA_028704035.1 Desulfotomaculaceae bacterium
GGCGCAACGCGATTATTCCTTAGAGGGTCTAAAGATAAATGATTCTGCTCTGCTGGTGCTGGTTGACGGCGTGCAGGATCCGGGAAACCTGGGCGCCATAGTGCGGTCGGCAGACGCGGCGGGCGCGGGCGGAGTTGTCCTGTTAAAGGGGTCGGCTGATATATATAATCCTAAAGCTCTGCGGGCGACCATGGGTTCAATATTTCACTTGCCAATAATACAAGGTGTCGCTGCTGATGAAATTATTCCTTATCTAACCCGCCGGGGAATAAAAATCGTAGCTGGTGATCCTCGGGCGGGCAGGGTTTTATTTGAAGTTGACTTAAAAGCTCCCTGCGCTCTTGCCGTTGGCAGCGAGGCCTCCGGCGTTGGCGCGCTACTAAGGGAAAGTGTAGACGAGTTGGCACGCATACCGATGCCAGGCCGGGCTGAATCTTTAAATGTGGCAATTTCTGTTAGTATTATGCTTTACGAAGCACTGAGACAGCGCGGCGCCCGCTGATTTTCAAGCTTTTATCTCTCTCCGACCGAATGGGAGGTTACTATATTTTCTGCAAACTTCCTTGTCATCGATTTTTGCTTATGATATAATCAAAAACGAAAAGGCTCCCAAAAAATTGAGGAAAGGCTGTGGTTAAATGTCATTGACCGCCGAATTTTTTTGGAGGCTATTTGAAGCGACAGGATCGGTAAGAGCCTACATATTATACCGGAGGCTGGCGGTGCACTAGGTTTAGTCATTTTATTTAGTTTTTGCATTTCTTGATTTAATTAGACTGAAAAATTTTAAAGATTAATTATAATAGCAATGAAGGGGAAAAGTAGTTGGCCGGCGTTTCTCAGGGAAGGAGGACCGTTTGACTGAAAGTCCTTCTGGAATCAGGACCTGCGAAAGTTCACCCCGGAGCTGCAGCTGAACGTAATTAATCAGTAGGTGTAGCCGGATCTTCTCCCGTTATCAGGAAGGTAGTTTGTGGGTTATATTGGCCCTAGTATTTATAGTGGTTTATGCTTAAGTGAGTATAAACTAGAGGGTGGTACCGCGGAATTAATCCGTCCCTGTAGAGGGGGCGTTTTTTTATTGTTTTTGCATTTTTAAAATACAGCCCGGGAGGTTACTGGTAGATGAAAGACAAGTTGCATGAACTGGGTGGACAGGCGCGCAGGGAGATGGCAGAAGCCGGCAGCCTGGAGGAGCTCAACGAAATCAGGGTCAGATTTTTGGGCAAGAAGGGAGAACTTACTCGGATATTAAGGGGTATGGGCAGCCTGAGCGCTGAAGAGAGACCCCGCATTGGTCAGATGGCGAACGAAGTGAGGGCTGCCATAGAAGAGGAACTGGCAGTACGAACGGCCTCGCTGAAGGATCTGGCCAGGGAGCAGAAATTACGCAGCGAAGGAATAGATATAACATTGCCCGGCACGCCGGGGCAGCGAGGCGGCAGGCACCCTTTAAACGTTGTGCTGGAAGAGATCCAGGACATTTTTCTGGGCCTGGGATACAGCATTGCCGAGGGGCCGGAAATCGAAACAGATTATTACAACTTTGAGGCGCTGAACCTGCCTAAAGACCACCCGGCAAGGGATATGCAGGACACTTTTTTCATCAGCGGTGAAATCCTGCTGCGGACACAGACCTCACCGGTTCAGGTGCGTACCATGGAAAAGACCGCCCCGGAGCTGCCGGTCAAGATTATCGCTCCGGGTAAAGTATACAGGCGTGACGATGACGCCACCCACTCGCCGATGTTCAATCAGGTGGAGGGACTAGTTGTTGACCGCCACATTAAATTTAGCGATTTGAAAGGTACCCTGGCTCACTTCGCCAGAGAAATATTCGGGGGCAAAACCAAAACCCGTTTTCGTCCCAGCTATTTCCCTTTTACGGAGCCCAGTGCGGAGGTTGACGTTTCCTGCGTGATGTGCGGCGGCAGGGGCTGCCGGGTGTGCTCACATACCGGCTGGCTGGAAATCCTCGGCGCCGGTATGGTGCACCCGCGGGTGCTGGAGGTCTCTGGGTATAACTCTGAAGATGTGACCGGCTTTGCCTTCGGCATGGGGATCGAACGGATCGCCATGTTGAAATACGGTATCGACGACATGCGCCTTTTGTTTGAAAATGACCTGCGTTTCCTGCGGCAATTCTAAACAAAATCAAAACATTGGTGCTTTAATAATGTTTATAATTGAATCCTGTTAATTCTGTGAAATATATTTTATAAGCTTTGTTAATTATGTAAAAACATATTCATAATCGGGGGGTTTCATAAGTGAAGGTTTCTTATAAATGGCTGCAGGAGTTTGTTGATATAGACATATCACCCCAGGAACTGGCTGACCGGCTTACCCTGGCCGGCATCACCGTGGAGACAGTCAAGGAGACAGGCGAGGGTGTTAGTAAAGTTGTAACCGGACAGATCGATTCTATTGCCCGGCACCCCAACGCCGACAAGCTGGTAGTCACATCTGTCAATGTTGGGACGGGAAAGTTACAAATCATTACCGCAGCGACCAATGTCTGTGAGGGGGACATTATTCCAGTGGCCGTGGAGGGAGCAAAGCTGGCCAGCGGCCTGGTGATCAAGCGGGCCAAACTCAGAGGTGTGGAATCACGTGGTATGATGTGTTCCGGGCAGGAACTGGGTATCGACCCCAAAACCATGTCCGCCGAACAGGCCAACGGGATCATGATTCTCCCGCCCGGCACCCTGATCGGGAAGGACGCCAAGGAAATGCTGGGGTTGGACGACTATATATTAGATCTGGACCTGACGCCCAACCGGGGCGACTGCCTTTCTATAATCGGCGTGGCGCGGGAGGTGGCAGCCCTGCTGGGAAAACCATTCCGGGCTCCCCAACCGTCTGTTAAAGAGCTTGATGAAAAAATTGAAGGGCAGGTCGAAGTTGATATAGCGGACCCGGACTTGTGCCGCCGCTTCGTGGGCAGGCTGATTAAGAACGTGCGGGTCGGCAGCTCTCCTTTGTGGATGCAGCAGCGGCTGCGGGCCGCAGGAATGAGGCCGATCAACAATATTGTGGACGTGACCAATTACGTCATGCTGGAGCTGGGCCAGCCTATGCATGCTTTTGACTATAATCTTTTGCAAGACGGCCATATTATCGTGCGCAGGGTAAGAGATGGAGAAAAGATTATTACTCTGGACGGCACGGAACGCGCTCTAACCCCCGGTATGCTGGCCATAACCGATCTGTCGGGGCCGGTGGCTGTGGCCGGTGTCATGGGCGGTCAGTCGACGGAAGTAACAAATAACACAGTGTCAATCCTGCTTGAATCGGCTTTTTTCAATCCGGTCAGCATCCGCAGGACCTCAAAGGCGCTGGGGATTCGTTCAGAGGCTTCCCTTCGCTTTGAAAAAGGCATTGATATCGGCGGTTGCGCCAGGGCGGCCGACCGGGCGGCACAGCTTATTGTAGAGATGGGAAGCGGCTCCGCTGTTGCAGGAAGGGTGGACAGGTTGCCGGAAGCAATCACGGAACGGGTGATTCGGTTCAGGCCGTCCCGTGCCTCATACGTACTTGGGGTAGATATACCCGGCGAAACAGCTTGCGATATATTGACCAGCCTGCAGTTCAAGGTCCAGAATGCTGACGGGGATCTGCTGGTGACCGTACCCACCCACCGGGTTGATGTAAGCCTGGAAGTTGATCTGATTGAAGAAGTGGCCAGGTTGTACGGCTACAATAAGGCGCCGGATACACTTCCTTTCGGTAAGTCTACCAGCGGGATAAAAACTAAAGAGCAGGCTTATACCACCCGTGTTCGCAACCAGATGTCCGCCTCCGGACTGTTTGAGGTGATGACATATAGTTTCGTGCACCCTAGAGTTATCGATTT
>JAQVLS010000184.1 GCA_028704035.1 Desulfotomaculaceae bacterium
GATGATCAATTTGAAAATCAAAAAATCATGTTACAATGTATTGTGCAGAATTCTACTGGATAAGGAATTAATATGGACACAGATAAACTATCTAAGATCGGTTCTCTGGTTTCCCACAGAACACTTGAAACACTACTGCTTTTCCTGGAAGACGACAAGCTGACCCTGTCTGATATCTCCAATAAACTGGGCATAAGTAAAACTGCTACTTACCGGATTATATCAACCTTAACTGAAATGAATTTTTTATTGAAGGATGATTATAAACGGTACATGCTGGGACCTGTCCTTTTAAAACTGAGCAAAAGGGTTGACAACAACATAAGAAGCATTGCTTTGCCTGTAATGAAACAGCTTTCAGAAGATACCGGTGAATCAGTATATTTAAGTGTCTCCTACAACCTCTGGTATTATTTCTTTATTGAAGGAGTGGAGAGTTACCACCCGATCAAGTGGTCTGTGAGTATCGGCCGTCCGGAAACTTCCCTGGGGGGTGCGGCTGGAAAAGTTCATTTAGCCTACCGTGACGTCAAAGGTTTAAATGATAAATTAAAGGCTGATAAATTCACCGCCTACACAGACAATACAATTACCGAATATAAGAGACTGTCAAGCGAGTTGGAGAAAATACGTAAAGAGGGTGTATCTCTTAGTTATGGTGAACGGTATGAAGGTGTGGTAGGTATCTCCTGCCCAATACGGGATTACCTAACAGACGGGGAGGTGGCGGCGCTCAGCATTTTCCTGCCTGAATTCAGGTTTAAGCCCGAACAGCTGCCGGAACTCGTAATAAAACTAAAAGAAGCTTCCCAAAAAATATTTCTATTGCTGGAAGGATGATAATTTCACAATCCAACCGATTATAAATTATATAAAAAAAGCCTGCATGAGCAAATCAATGCAGGCTTATTGGTTTTATATCACTATAATTAGGGTTTTCCAGACCATCTTAATGACTTAAAGAAACGCTTTCACCACTGATTTCTTCCAGTGTCTTGTTCCTTGTTTCCTGGCCAAGCACCATGACAAGAAGAGCTCCAATTAACAAAACTGCCATGTTGATGTGAAGCACCAATTGTATCCCGGCCACGGAATAGATGATCCCTACAATAGTCGGTCCAAGAATACCACCCAAGCGTCCACAAGCACTGGCCAAACCCATGCCGGTTCCGCGCGCTCTTGTGGGGAAGTTTTCCGGGCTGTACGCGTAAACGATACCATTAGCCATTCCTAAAATAATCAGGTTAACCACTAACAGGATTGTGCCGTAAGTGGGGTTAGCTCCAAACCAGAACAGCCAGTACGCGGATAATCCATACATAGTGAAGCATAGTAAAACTGTAATCTTGCGCCCGATAAAGTCAGCGGAAACACCGGCAAGAGGCGTAGCAAATGCCCCCAGCAAAGATCCAAAGGCCAAAAAGCCAAGTCCGGAAGCCAGAGAATAACCAAGTTCAGCTTTTAAAAGGATAGGCATCCAGACCATGATGGCATAGATCGAATATTGCAGGCTAAACCATAAAATACAAACCATTATTGTGTTTTTTCTAAGACCCTTATTGAATAGAAGGGAAATAGATGCTTTTGTTTCTTCACCTCTGGCGATTTTTGCTTCCTTTTCAATTTTTACAGCCTCTTCAAAAGGAACTGACACTTTATTTATTACTTGTTTTTCTATTACCTCGACGGTTCTTACGGCTTCTTCAACTTTATTCTTTTGCAGCAGAAATCTTACAGATTCGGGAAGAACCGCTTTTGCGACAAAATACAAGACGACGGGCAGGGCGCCAATGACAAATCCCCATCTCCAGCCAAACGGGACAACGATTAAAAAGCCTATGGTATAAGCAAGAGTGACCCCCAGAGAAAAATTCGCGTTAAAAAGACTCATAAACCGTCCGCGTACTCTTGAAGGGATGTATTCGGATAAATATGCCGAGCCAACCGGAACCAGACCACCCAGCCCGATGCCTACTAAAATCCGCAGGGTAAACAAGACTGGAAAACTATAGGTAAAAGCACATACTCCCATAAGCAGCGCATAAACAACTATGGTAAACTGAAAAACTCTTACCCTGCCTAAATAATCTGACAATATCCCTGATATTAAGGCTCCTATCAACATGCCAATGAATCCTGCTGAACCTAACAAACCTGTCTGTACTTTATTGATGCCCCATTCCGACATGAGCTGTGGAAACGCGACAGACATTATAGTCGTGTCATACGCGTCAAACAGGATGCCAAGACAAACAACTGTCATCAACTTCAAATGCCATCCGCTTACAGGAAGGTTATCCAGCCTTGTGACTAAAGTGTCCGGCTTTGTCATAAGTATCCTCCTTAGAATAATTTAAAATATTACTCCATATATCGAGTTTCAGGCAAGCTTTTACTTCAGGTAGTCAGGTGTCTTGGCCGGAGCCTTATATATTCCCTCAGCAAGATATTTTTTGATTATGTGCAGCGGATCTCTTACATTTCTTGTCTGTGGGGAGCAATCGGCAAATTGGTTGGCAGGATATATTTCTTTTTCGTAAATTTTACGGTAAATTTCATTACGCAGCAAGGTGGGGAAGTTCCTGCTGGGATCTGTTCTTCTTCTTCTTAATTCCTCCAGGTTTATAACCGAACTGATTATTGCTTCACCAGGATAGTCCGCATAAGCGGTTACTACGCCATTATAGTCTGACATCATCGACTTGCCTGGTGCAAAGGTTTTTTGCCTTCTGCCGGTTATCGCTCCCCAGGAAGCAGAGATTACATAACACACGTTTTCCCAAGCTCTCATCCGGTTCATCATCTGCCATGTTTCATAAGGAGGCGACATTAGAGGTTCCACCAGCAACGGGTGCAGGATGATTTCGGCCCCCTGAACTCCCAGTGCCCTGGCGGGTTCCGGGAAGTGTCCGTCCATACAGGTAATCGTTCCGATTTTTCCAATTTCGGTTTCAGTTACAGGGAAGAAAGATGACAATGAATCCCCATACTTTTCTACATATTTGTCATAAATATCATGCGGGCTCACAGCCAGCTCATAATGGGTCGCCACGGTAAGCTTACGGTATTTGTGAATAATTTCTCCGTTTGGCGCCATGATAAAATGAGTGTTAAAAAAATAACCGTCTTTAATCATTTCATCCCGCTCCAGAGCGCATCCGGCAATGTAAATGTTGTATTCCCTTGCTTTTTTCGCCAACTTTTCGGTTTCTTCACCTGGCAGTTCGATTAAGACCTCATCCAGATAATGTTGATAAGGCCAATTTCCCTCATGACCTTGCATAAAGAATTCCGGCAGAGAGATTAGTTTAATTGGCGCCCAGCTTCCCTCATAAGATTCTTTGGCAGTTGGCGAGGTTTGTGGGGCAACATCAATCAGCTCCAAGATACGTTGCAGATTGCGTTGGATGTCCGACCGCTTTTCGACTGTCTTAATTTCCGGTTGAATGGCCACAGCAGTGAAAATGTCATACTTACTCATGAAACAACCACCCCTCTTATTATTCCGATTATAGAAAACATATTTCTATAATCGATAAATATTATTTCTACATTCTTCAAAATGTTCCTTCAGAATACAGTAAAAATTTTTGAAAATTTAGACTAATTGTATACATAATATTGAATACCGTAATACAATAAAACGCTTATTAAATTTAAAAAAAGAAAAGAGCAGGAGTTCCCTCCTGCTCTTTTCTTGTAACAACAATTGACCTTAATGTCAACAATAACCGAAACTGTAGGCGCGACTTCAGTCGCACAAAGTCCGGATGAATCCGGACCTGCAACCGGGTAGGTTAAACTAAAGGTATTTCAGCACCAGGATCTTCTGAATTGTTTATATACAGGCTAA
>JAQVLS010000185.1 GCA_028704035.1 Desulfotomaculaceae bacterium
GGGGGAAGGTTCCAGTACTCTGGTCCGGTGGCGCCGTTATAGCTATAAGAGGGTAAAGATGGGGCTGTGGCGCAGTGGGAGCGCGCTTCCTTGGCATGGAAGAGGCCGCGGGTTCAATCCCCGCCAGCTCCACCAAAATAGATCTTTGCCAAAAAGGGTGGTACCGCGGGTTAAGCCTCTCGTCCCTACAGGATGCAGGGGTTTTTTATTTTTATTTAGGGAGGGGAACAAGTGAGTATTAATTTGGTGATATTACATTGGGCGAGCTGGCTGACCGTATAACTGAGAGCCATCCTGACATAGACAGTTATCCGATCATAGCCGGCGGCAAAATCCAGAAATACAAGCTGCACGAAACGGCTATAGAAATGCTTGGCCTGCAGGACATCACCAAAATTGAAACAGCCTAGACCAAAAATGTTAGACTTGATACCTCTAATGCGGTACCAACAGATGAGTGATTGAAGAATGATGAATGTGGGGCGTGGAATTACACGTCCCATTTCCCATGGATCAAGACAGATTCTGGGGATAATTCTTGGTTTAATTTGCACATTGCGTTAAGATGTGAGATATTAAGGTATGCTATGATGACTTTGCGGCTGGATTAATCAAGGGGGAACTAATTTGAAAGCGAAGTATGATTTTAATGCAGTAGAAATAAAATGGCAGGACCGTTGGGTTGAAAATGAACTTTACGCTGTGCCGGATTTTTCCGACCGGCCGAAATATTACTGCCTGGAAATGTTTCCTTACCCATCAGGCAAACTGCACATGGGTCACGTCAGGAACTATTCCATAGGTGACGTTGTGGCCCGTTTCAAAACCATGCGGGGGATGCATGTGCTGCACCCGATGGGATGGGACGCATTCGGTCTGCCGGCTGAAAACGCCGCCATCAAGCACGGTGGCATTCACCCCGCAGACTGGACTATTGATAACATAAAAAATATGCGGGAGCAATTGAAACAGCTGGGCATCAGCTATGACTGGAACAGGGAATTTGCCACCTGTGACCCGGAGTACTACCGCTGGACACAATGGCTTTTTCTCCAGCTTTACCATCAAGGCCTGGCCTATAAAAAGCTGTCTGCCGTAAACTGGTGCCCGGACTGCGCCACAGTGCTGGCCAACGAGCAGGTCGTCAACGGGGGCTGCGAGCGCTGCAAGAAAACTGTTGAAAGACGGGAGCTGGCCCAGTGGTTTTTTAAGATTACAGACTACGCCGACCGCCTGCTGCAGGATATGGAGCTACTGGAAGGCTGGCCGGAAAAAGTGAAAATCATGCAGGAAAACTGGATCGGCCGCAGCGAGGGCGCGGAAATCGATTTTAAAATAGATGGCGCAAAAGACATTGTGACAGTTTATACGACCCGCCCGGATACCGTTTTTGGCGTCACCTACATGGTCCTGGCGCCTGAACATCCGCTAGTAGAAAAGCTGATTGCCGGATCGGAAAAAGAAGAGCAGATCAGGGAATTTATCCATAAAGTAAAAAGCCTTAGCGAAATCGACCGTACTTCAACTGAAGTAGAAAAAATCGGTCTGCCGCTTGGGGTCAACTGCATCAATCCCCTGACCGGAGGGAAAATTCCAGTCCTGATCGCCAATTATGTCCTTTTAGAATATGGCACCGGATGTGTCATGGGCGTACCGGCCCACGACCAGCGTGACTTTGAATTCGCCCGGAAGTACAATTTCCCGGTGCGGGTGGTAATTCAGCCTGCCGGGATAGAACTGAAGCAGGAAGAAATGCAGTCGGCTTATGAGAAGGAAGGGTTTCTGGTAAACTCCGGCGACTTTAACGGTCTGCCTAATAAGGAAGCAATCAGGGCGATTACCGTTTATCTGGAAGAAAAGAGACAGGGCAGGTTTAGAGTGACATACAGGCTGCGAGACTGGCTGATCTCCCGCCAGCGCTACTGGGGCGCTCCCATCCCCATAATATATTGCGATGTTTGCGGGGTTGTGCCGGTACCTGAAAAAGAGCTACCGGTGCTGCTGCCCATGAACGTGGAGTTTAAGCCAACCGGACAACCACCCCTGGCGGACCGCCCCGATTTTGTAAATACAACCTGTCCCAACTGCGGCGGGCCGGGAAAAAGAGAAACCGACACGATGGACACCTTCATGTGCTCTTCCTGGTATTATTACCGCTATACCAGTCCAAGGGAAACAGAAGGGCCCTGGGACAAAGCCAAGGTAGATTACTGGCTGCCCGTGGACCAGTATATCGGCGGGGTGGAACACGCCATACTGCACCTCTTATATTCACGTTTTTTCACTAAAGTGCTTTATGACCTGGGGTTGGTAAGCAATCAGGAACCCTTTACCAAACTTCTCACCCAGGGTATGGTCCTAAAAGACGGGGCGAAAATGTCTAAGTCCAA
The DNA here is from genome assembly GCA_028704035.1 of Desulfotomaculaceae bacterium. Taxonomy (GTDB): domain Bacteria; phylum Bacillota; class Desulfotomaculia; order Desulfotomaculales; family Pelotomaculaceae; genus Syntrophopropionicum. The sequence goes on from JAQVLS010000185.1 coordinate 2,391, forward strand.
GGGCAACGTGGTCAGCCCGGAAGATATCATTGTCCGTTTCGGCGCTGACACGGCGAGGATGTTTATCCTTTTTGCAGCGCCGCCTGAACGTGACCTGGAGTGGAGCGATCAGGGGGTGGAAGGTTGCTTCCGCTTTTTAAACCGTGTCTGGTGACTGGCAGAACCTTTGGCGGAAGTGTTGAAAAGCGCACCGTGCAAACCTGTCGCAAATCTTGTGGGAATAAACCGGGAGATGCGCCGCATTACCCACAAAACTATTAAAAAGGTAACCGAAGACATCAGCACCCGTTTTAATTTCAACACGGCAGTCAGCGCTATTATGGAGCTGGTCAATGCGCTTTATCAATTCAAAGAGGTCCCTGAATCAGACCGTGATCCCGCTGCCCTGAAAGAAGCGGTAGATTCGCTGTTGCTGTTGCTGTCTCCTTTCGCTCCCCACATCACTGAAGAAATATGGGAGGCCACCGGACACGAAGGAAGCATCCACCAGCAGCGCTGGCCGTCATATGACCCGGAAGCGATAGTGGAGGACGAAATCACGATAGTCATACAGATCAACAGTAAAGTTCGGGACCGTATGCTGGTCCCGGCGGGATTGACAGCCGTAGAGATACAGGAAAGAATAATGAAAGAGCCTAAAATATTAAAGCTGACTGAAGGCAAAAAAATAGTTAAGATAATACCTGTGCCGGATAAACTGGTCAATATTGTCGTTAAGGGGTAAGCGGAACGGGGACACACCTCCCCTTGCGGGTATTCCTTTGTGGCAGAAGGTATGTCCCCGATTGGAATGGCGGGCTAAAGCCTACCATTGTTCTAGGCTTGTTTCAGACCATACTTCCGGATCTTCCGGTAGATTGTAGCCCGGCTGATGCCTAAAACCTGGGCTGCTTTGATTTTCCCTTCGTCGTTCCAGCCAAATTTGTCCAGTGCAGTGGTGATAGCCTCTTTTTCCAATTGCGCCAACTGCAGAAGCCTGCCATCGCCTGCCATGCCGTTCCGGGTTTTTTTCCTGGATCCCTCACGAATTTCGGGAGTAAGGCTTTCCAGTGATATCAGTTGGTTTTCTTCCAGGTTGATGGCGTATTCGACAGTATAGACCAGTTCTCTTATATTGCCCGGCCAATAGTATTTAACGCAGGCTTTCATAGCCTCGTCGCTGAATCCCTGGATATCTTTTCCGAGTAGTTTGCTGAACCTTTTCATATAAAAGTCCAGAAGCAGCGGTATATCCTCCGGCCTTTCCCGCAGGGGTGGTATTTCCAGAGGAATGACACTGAGCCTGTAGTACAGCTCATCTCTAAAAAGATTTTTCCTTACCATCTCCTGCAGGTCATTATTTGTCGCCGCGATGACCCGCACATCGACGGGAATCAACCTGTTGCCGCCTACCCGCTCAATCCGGCGGTCCTGCAGGTACCTTAAAATCTTGGCCTGATGATAAAGTGACAGGTT
>JAQVLS010000186.1 GCA_028704035.1 Desulfotomaculaceae bacterium
CTGATCGTTTTACGCGATTTTTTCCCGCGTCTCACGATTCACAATTCACGATTTATTGGTTTTCCTCTTGCAGCTCGGAAAGGCCTTTCACCGGTATTGTTTACCCTTTTCCACCACAACAACGGGCTCTCTAAAAAACAACTCCCCGGCTAATTTTTCTTCATCGCTCTTTATTTTTTATCAATTTACCAAATTAGAGGTTTAAAGTCAATGCTTCTTAGCATGGTTGTATGGATTCTTCTTTCTTTCCTTAGGCTTAAGTGACGGCTTTATCTCTTGTTGCCATTATAAAATCCTCCAGCTTGGAACGAGGTCTCTTTTTCTAGCCTGAATTAAATTCTTTTTCGAATTCCTTCTGTCAAGTCTAATTCATGCATGCTAAATATCTTGTTCTGCACTGCCGGGGAAATCTTCTTCGTCTGCCGCCGCAGATTTTCGTTCAAATTCCAGTGTGTACTTCTGGGTCATCGCTGCTGCCGTGCCCAGCGCGCCGATTAGCGCAATTTCACTGCTGGCCAGCACCCCGAGCAGTCCCAGCGCTCCCAGGGAAGCGGGCACCGTCAAAACTGTTTTGTCGCCCTTCTTCACTTTAACCCGGTATTCCTGCCCTTTATGCAGAAATCCTTTCAACTGCCCCAGCATCTCCCGGCCTTTATCCTGAAAATATTCGCCGGAATTGCGCTCTTTACCTTCCAGGCTAATCAGCGCCTGCACCACATCCCCGCCCGCTGCATCGAGGGCTTCTTTCGCTTCTTTGTAGCTGATGTCCAGCCGGCTCCGCAAAATGTCTATTTTCTCCAGTTCACTGTTCATAAACATCCCCCTTCCTTGGTATTATTTACTCCCGGCGGACTCATTTTTATACATAGCGCCTCAAGGATCTGCTGTAAACCTGTTTAAAAAAGAGACGGACTTTAAATCACGCTCCAGGTAATACTTCAGGTATTCATATAACAACGTCTTAATCTGCCGCCTGTCGGCGGCGCTAATTTTAAGCTGGCGCAGCCTGCCCTGGGGCCAGTTTAAAAGCGCCTTTAGGATTTCCACCATGCCTCTGCTGACGGGAACAGCCCGCGCGTCCCCCGCGGGGCAGTTCTGGCATAGCGCCCCGCCAGCCTCGGCGCTGAAAAACAGCCGGCCGGCCAGGGGTTCCCCGCAGTGGGCGCAGGCGTCCAGCACGGGGCGGTAGCCCATAAGAGCGGCAGCCTTTATTTCAAAAGAGCGGGTTAATATTTCAGCCCCGCCTTCTTCCATCAGCCGCATTGTCTCCAGGAGCAGACGGAAAAGCAGTTCGTTTTGTTCTCCTTCCGGCGTAAGGGATAGGACCAGCTCACTCAGGTAGCTGGCATAGCCTATTGTTTCCAGGTCATGCCTGAGAAAGGGAAACATCTCCATACCTTCACACTGGCTGACAGAGTCAAGTTCCCTGCCCCGGCAGATTAAAAATTTGGTATAAGTAAATGGCTGCACAGAACCCCTTTTTCTGCTGAACGGTTTGCTGACTCCGTGGGCCATGACCTTCATTCTGCCAAATTCCCGTGAGAAAAGGACCAGCAGTTTGTCACCGTTACCGCACTCTATAGACCTTAATACAATGGCGTTAACCTTATATAATTTCATTTTGTGGCAGTGTTGTCACTCCTCACCCCTGTAACCAAAATTCCACAGCTGGTCTTCCTTGTTGCGCCATCCCGGCTTGACCTTAACCCAAAGCGTAAGGAATATTTTGGAGCCCAGCAGGCTCTCCATCTCCTCCCGCGCCATCTGGCCTATTTTTTTCAGCACATGGCCACCCCTGCCAATCAGGATGCCTTTTTGTGATTCTCTTTCCGTGTAGATCACGGCGCGGACAGCCACTACGTCATTAGGACGCTTTTCCAGCTCTTCAATCACCACCGCCACCGAGTGGGGGATTTCCTGGCTGGTCAGCTGCAGGACCTTCTCCCTGACCAGCTCGGCCATGATGAAAGTCTCCGGCCTGTCGGTTATAATACCATCCGGGTAATATTTCGGTCCGGGCGGCAGGTAATTTTCCAGTGTTTCCAGCAGGCCCGACAGGTTCTCCCCGGTCAGCGCCGACACTGGTATGATTTCCGCAAAACTGTAAAGCTTGCTGTATTGTTCAATAAGGGGGAGTAATTCCTCCCGTTTGACCAGGTCGATCTTGTTTATTACCAGCAGGACCGGTGTTTTCAGGCCCTGAAATTTTCTCATGATAAAGTTGTCACCCGGTCCGGGTGGTTGTCCGGCCTCGACCAGAAATAGAATCGCGTCGACCTCATGCAGGGTTTGCAGCGCCACCTGCACCAACTGCTCGCCCAGCCTGTGCCTGGGTTTATGGATGCCGGGAGTATCTAAAAAAATAACCTGGGCGCCCTCCCGGTTAAAAACGAATAGTATCTTATTCCTGGTAGTCTGCGGCTTATCCGACATGATTGCCACTTTCCTGCCGGCGATTTGGTTTAACAGGCTGGACTTGCCCACATTAGTCCTGCCGATTAAGGTTACGAAACCAGATTTAAAATTATCTTTATTAGACAAATCTAACCACCTTTTCGCTTGGATCGTGTCAAGGGGACGTCGTGTCAAGGGGACGGTTCTCTTGACACGATCCTATTTTAAATAAATCCGGCAGCAATTCAGCCACTGATTTCATGACATATTCTCCGTCCTTATTGGCCATATATACCTTAATATTTGGGCCAAACTCAGCCAACACCTGGCGGCACGCGCCGCAGGGGGAACAAAATTCACTTGTGCCAGCCGTCAGGGCGATCGCCTCAAAGTCACGTTCATTATTGGAAACAGCCTTGAAAAGAGCGACGCGCTCAGCGCAGCAGGTCAGGCCGTATGAAGCATTTTCAATATTACAACCGGTGTAATAACGGGCTTCTTTGGTTAGGATAGCAGCGCCGACTTTGAAATGCGAGTAGGGCGCGTAAGCCTTTTCCCTGGCCGCAGCGGCAGCACCAATCAGTTTTTCAATAGGAAAAATCATGAATATCACTACCTATTCTTCAAGCTGTACAAGCATACCGATCGGGGACATACCTCCAACCGCAGAGGAATACCTATAAGGGGAGGTGTGTCCCCATTCCTCTGTCTTGTCACACTTAACGATAAAAGTGTGTCAACAACCCCGTCCCCCTGACACGGTTTCCCCTGACACGGCGTCCCCCTGACACGGTTCCCCTGACACGGTTACCAGCCGGCCAGGCGGAAAACTGCCATAGTAACTAGTATGCCCAGGAGCGCGCCGGCAACTACCTCAAAGAGGGTGTGCACCCTGGCGTCAAGCCGGCTGTGGGCTACCAGCAGGGCCATGACGAGGGCCACGGTGGCCACGAGGATATTGCCTGTGAGCAGGGTTAAAGCGGTAGCGCCGGCGAACGCAACGGCCGTATGTCCGCTGGGCAGGCCGCCTTTTACATAGGTGCTTTTGCTGGTGAAAGCTTTCCCTAGTCCCACAGCCAGTACGACAGTAAGCAGGGCAATCAATGTCACATTTAGCGGCGTTTCTTTTATTCTGGGGGCAATGAAAAGTGAGTAACCCTCAAGCCGCGGAAAAATTATTATATAGGCGACTACAAGTGAATTCGCCGCAGCCAGCAGTACTGCTCCGGCCGCCACATTTTTAGCCGTCCGCGCCAGGGGGTGAAATTCCTGTATGTAAAGATCAACCACGGCCTCAACAGCCGTGTTCAGCAATTCAGCCATGACTACCAGTGTAATGGCAAAAAATATAATTAGAAATTCACGGGAACTAATCCGCAGGTAAACTGACAGGCCCAAAACCAGCAGGGCCGCGACCATATGGATTTTCATGTTTCGCTGT
>JAQVLS010000187.1 GCA_028704035.1 Desulfotomaculaceae bacterium
AAGGGAATTATTGGCGATATGGCCTATGTCAGCGAAGATAACCTTAAGATATGCGAAGAAAACGGAGTGACACTTTTCGCTAAAACGAACTCCGCAGAGGCAGCCGCAGCCGCCTCTGCGCTGGATGAAGGTTTTTCTTTCCGCCTCCATGTAAAGGAGGGAGGCCATTATACCTTCTGGGACTATCGAAGGCCGAAGCTTTTTGAGCGAAATCTGGGCTGGCGGGTAGACCACATCTGGGCGACCGGCCCAATGGCCGCCAGGTCGCGCCGGGCCTGGATCGATACTAAACCGAGGGGAGATGTTAAACCTTCGGATCATACCTTTATCGCGGCTGAGTTTGCCTGGTGATTTGTTTGGAATTTAGAACCCGCCGTAAGTTACCGGGCTTTAGTCTTGGTAAGGAAGGCGGGTTTGTTCACATGCAGTAGTGCTGCAGCATACCGTCGGTCCCGGCCCCGTTTTCTTTGGTGGTGCAAAACGGTGTGCTTATTTAATAATACCTTAACATTTTAATAAGAATTTCGTAATAAGCGGCAGGTATAATGAGTTGCAGCTAGGTAACTAACCCCCTACACCTTGTTTTCCCGTCTTTAAAGGCGGGACTTTTTTATAAACCTAAGATGTGATATTGCGGAGTTCTTTTTTTAATATCTTTCCAGTGGGGTTTTTCGGCAACGCTCCAATTTCAATTATCTCCCGGGGTATTTTAAACGGAGCCAGGTTTTTTTTAAGAAAAGCCATCAGGTCTTTCTTATCCAGTGTCATCCCATCATGAAGCACCACGTAAGCGCGTACCGATTCCCCCCGGCTTTTATCAGGCACACCGATTGCCGCCGCCTCTTGTATGGCCGGATACTGGTACAAGATTTCTTCTATTTCCCGCGGATAGACGTTAAGGCCGCTGACGATAATCATATCCTTTTTACGGTCAACGATGAAAATGTAGCCGTCCTTATCCTTATAAGCCAAATCATCGGTGTGCAACCAGCTGTCCCTGAGTGCTTCAGCGGTTTCCGCCGGTAAATTATAATAACCAATCATCACGTTCGGTCCCTGTACCAACAGTTCCCCAATTTCCCCACTGGCGCACTCCCTGCCGCTGTTATCCACGATCTTTACCATAATGTCTTGCATAGGCAGTCCGATAGATCCAGGTTTTGTAAGGTTCGGCGGGTTGAAAGACACGACCGGGGAGGCCTCGGACAGGCCATAGCCTTCTATAATATGTTTTTTGGTTTTTTCATGGAATTTTTCAAGGATTTCCACCGGCAGAGAGGCGGCGCCGCTGACAAAAAGGCGTACCCCGGCCAGGTCTTCCGGCTTAGCCAGTGAAGTGTAAAAATTGTACATCGCCGGGACGCTAATCACAACGGTAATGCCCCGTTCGCGGATAGTAGCGATGACATCTTTGGGCGAGAACGTTTCAACTATGGTAACTGAGGCGCCGTTATAAAGAGCGGTTGCGATACAGCAGGTCCAACCGAAGCTGTGGAACATCGGGAGCACACTGAGAATGTTGTCGTCCGGCCCGGCCTCTGTTGCTATGGAAAAGGCCGCCGCATTGCTCACCAGGTTGCTGTGGGAAAGCAGTGCTCCTTTGGGCCGTCCGGTAGTGCCGGAGGTATACAGGATGGCACAGGGATCGGAATCCTTTATATTTATCGCCGGCGGGTCAGGATAGCTGTTTGTGCTTATTTCTTTCTCCAGGTCAGTTATTAAAACCTGAACGGGCGGCGCGGTGTCTGCAAACTGACCGGATAAATCCAATTCCCTGTCTGTTATTATATGTTCGACTTGCGCATCTTTGAGTATAAAAGCAATTTCCCGGGGCGTGAGCATTGTGTTAAGGGGCACTACTACTCCTCCCAGGCCGGAAATAGCCATATAACTGAAAATAAATTCAGCTGAGTTCCTAGCATTCAGGGCTACATTATCATGGCGACGCATTCCTAAAGAATACAGGTAATTACGGTATTGAGCGACCTTCTGTTGTATTTGGACGTAACTGTACACAGCGCCTTTTTCGCATATGGCAATTTTATCTCCGTTTCCCGTAAAAATTAATTCGTGTACTAACAAATAATTTCCCTCCAATGTCAAGAAATCAAAAAATCCCTCGCTACTTATTTGACATACTTTGTTAAGATCCTTCATCTAATCTTGTATAAATATACTAGAGGTTCATAAATGCCAATATATGAATTAATAGACCAGGCTGCGGGTTTATTGGCAAAAACAAATACAAACCCAAAGTTGGCAGGAGATCCCACGATTGATACCGTTAATACAGGTAATAATAATGCTAAAGAATAAATAGATCAGGAGGTTAAGGAATGGAACATTTGCCAGACATGCCGGCAACCCTTGCGTCTTTTCACTCGGATTTAAACAGGATCCAAACTGTGGCCGGGACCCTCGCCCAATTGGAGAAACAGCATTACAATGACTTGACCAAATATGAGGACCAAAAATTAGTAAGTATTGCTGTGGCTGAACAAAGCAGCGCCAGGCAGCTGGGCGAAATAAAACAGATCTGCATCGCTATGGCGCAAAAAATTGAAGAAATCAAACAAACGATGCCGGGGAAATAGGAGGTCAAGCAATTGGGATTATTCGCCAGGCTTTTTAGAGGAGTCATTAATGAAGTTGCCGATGATGCCGTGCGTACGATGGCCAGGGATCAGTATACTGAAAATATATACGAAATGGTCCCTACGCTGAAAAAGGTTAACCCCATAAATCTTGCCGAAATTGCCCTAAGATCAGCAAAAGGGACACCGGTTTCACGCCCTTTCGGGAGCCATATCCAATTTTCCCCGTGGGAAAAGCTTTTGTTCAGCCCCGTACACCTCTTTCGTTTTCCCACACCTGAGGACGTAGGCATAAATACTTCTGTTAAAATCGGGCATAGGGCCAAAAAACCGCTTAACATTTCAATACCAGTGATGATAGCGGGCATGTCATTTGGCGGCGCGTTAAGCAAGAGCGCCAAAATTGCCCTGGCCAGGGCAGCGACAATGGCCGGGACCGCTACCAATACCGGTGAGGCGGGCCTTCTGGAAGAGGAGCGGCAGGAAGCCAAGGTTTTAATTGGACAATATAACCGGGGCGGATGGCTTAACAGCCGGGATAAATACCGGAGGCTTGACGCCATAGAGATCCAGCTCGGTCAGGGCGCCCAGGGCTCAACATCGCAGCGGAAGGCTTTTAAAAATATCGGAGAGGAATACAGGGAGGTTTATCAGCTGGCGGATGGGGAGGACGCTTTAATACATTCCCGACTCCCCGGAGTGAACACGAAAGAAGATTTTGTTAAACTGGTAAAAGAACTAAGAGCAGAGACAGGTGTTCCGGTAGGTTTAAAAATTGGGGCGACACATCACCTGGAAAAAGAGCTGCAGGTGGCTCTTGACGCGGAATGTGACTTTATTACGGTCGACGGCGCCGAAGGGGGTACACACGGCGGGGCGCCGACTCTCGAGGATGACGTAGGTTTGCCCACAATCTACGCGGTAAGCCGGGCAGCCCAGTTTCTGGCCCAAAAAGGAGCAATAAAGGATATAAGCTTAATTGCGACGGGCGGCCTGGTCACTCCCGGACAGATGCTTAAGGCCATGGCTCTGGGGGCAGACGCGGTGTATATCGGTACTGCCGCCATCATGGCTATGCTGGGGGACCAGATTACCAAGGCTATTCCCTTTGAGCCTCCTACAGCCCTGGTAGTTTATACGGGCAAAATGACTGACCAGCTGGACGTTGACAAGTCTGTGCAAAACCTGTTTTATTTTCTGAATGCCGCTGTGCGGGAAATGGGAATGG
>JAQVLS010000188.1 GCA_028704035.1 Desulfotomaculaceae bacterium
TTTCCGGCGGCATTCATGGGAAAGTCATCGACGAAATCGACGTAGCGCGGAGTTTTGTGCTTTGCCATGTGTGAACGGACGTAATCCTTGAGCTCATCTGGAGTCATTGTTTCACCTTCTTTTAGTAATGCCGTCATGGAAAGCACCATACCAAAACAGTGGAACATGGGTACATGAATCAGCATGCTGTCAGCAGTGAAAAGATCCATACAGTCACCGATGTTTTTGCCGTTATTCACCACATTATAGTGGGTGAGCATAACACCCTTGGGGAAACCGGTGGTTCCTGAGGTGTACTGCATATTGCAGACATCATACCTGTTGATGAACATGGCGCGGCTATAAACTTCCTCAACCGGGACTCTTTCAGACATGGCTATGGCGTCCTCCCAGGTCAGGCAACCCTTCTGTAAGGTACAATAAGTTTCGTAAATTGGATGATGTTCGCATATTCTATTTTACAGCAAATAACAGGTCAATTATTCGCAGATTTAATGGTACAGGTATATAATAATGGAAATAGGTTTTTTTAAAAGTTCAGACATACTTTTTTCAAAATTTATTACAAAGGGAATTTGAAAATGGATTTTAACAACTATCAGTATGTGATTGCTTATGTAAACCAATTTGGCGTATTTGCCCCGTTGATATTTTTTTTATTATTTGTCATCCAGGCGATGTTGCCTGTGTTTCCTTATGCCATAATGGCCGCTGCAGGAGGTTTTTTGTTCGGTTTTCAGCAGGGAATTGTATTGTCCTGGTCAGGCGCCCTTACCGGCGCCTGTTTGGCTTACTGGATATGCCGATGGTTTGGAATCGGAAGCTTCCTGAGCAAGTACTATATCCGTTCCGGCTATGATGTATACAAACTTAGTCCCGGAGTGGCTTTTTGGACCATTGTCATTGCCCGGATTATTCCTGTTGTGCCTACTCCGCTGATCAATGTGGGAGCGGCTCTGGGAGGAATCCCTTTTCCGACCTTTTTTCTTTCATCAGCTATAGGCAAGATACCTACCGCGGTATTATACACCAGCCTTGGCCTTGCTCTCTTTCAAGCCCGGGATGTCAAAACTATCCTTTTTATTATCGCTGCAGGTATATCCATCATGCTTTTGGCCAGATATGCCGCGAACCGATGGCTAAACCGTCAGAGGTGACCTGGCCGGGCTCCATACCATGCACCTCGAATAGCGCGGAAAATGGCCAGGCATATGGGCCTTGAGCCGGCGACGAAGAATTGCACTTACATGGAAAGCTTTAGGCAGTTACGGGAAAAACCGGATGGTATCAGTACCATCCGGTTTGTTATTTCCGTGCGAATTTAAGGCTCATTATAAGTGATTTCAAACCGATATTATTTACCTAACTCCGATATTACATCCGACAGCCTGCCAACAATCCCTTTCAATTGCTCCATGTCCCTGCCCTCGGCCATTACCCGCACCAGAGGCTCTGTGCCTGACGGGCGGACCAGGATACGGCCGCTGTCGCCTAACTTCTGCTCTTCTTCCTTAATTGCCCCGGCCAGAACAGGGCTGCCCATCACCAGGTCCTTATCACCTACCTGCACATTCACTAGCAGCTGCGGTAGGCGCTCCATCTGATCTGCCAGTTTGTCAAGCGGCTGTCCTTCCTCTTTCATCGCAGCGAGGAGTTGTAGCGCGGTCAAAATGCCATCTCCGGTCGTGCTGTGATCTAAAAACAGGATATGCCCGGACTGTTCGCCACCAAATCTGGCTCCGGAACGCAGTAGTTCCTCCAGCACATAGCGGTCACCAACCTTGGTTTCCAATACCCGGATGTCGCTTTTGCGCATCGCCAGGTGAAACCCCATGTTGCTCATTACTGTTGTGACAGCCGCATTTTTCGCCAGGCAGCCTTTTTTCTTTAAACTGCGCGCGCAGATAACCATGATCTGGTCCCCGTCTACCAACCTGCCTCTGGCGTCAACGGCAAGTATGCGGTCGGCGTCACCGTCGTGGGCTAGGCCCAGGTCCGCGCCTGAAGAGACGACGGTCTTCAATAAAGTTTCCGGGTGAGTAGAGCCGCACCCGCTGTTAATGTTAACCCCGTCCGGCGTATTGAAAATCGCCGTTACATCAGCGCCAAGTTCACCATAGATGCGCGGAGCTACCCGGCTGGCCGCGCCGTTGGCGCAGTCAACCACAATCTTCAAACCTTGCAGGTCAGTGTTAATAGTGCCGCAGACGAACTTAACATAGCGGTCCGCCGCGTCACGCACCTCGTAAACCCGCCCGACCTTACTGCCGACAGGGCTCATTACACCAGCGCAATTATCTGTGGCCAGGGACTCAATCTTCGCCTCGATCTCATCGGAAAGCTTATAGCCGCTGGCGCCGAAGAACTTGATCCCGTTGTCTTCCACAGGGTTGTGGGAGGCGGAGATAACTGTCCCGGCGGCTGCTTTCAACTCCCTGGTTAAATAGGCTATGGCGGGAGTAGGCAATACCCCGACTTTCAAAACGTCAACTCCGGCGGAACATATGCCGGCCACCATGGCGGCCTCAAGCATATCGCCGGAAATCCTGGTATCCCTGCCAATCACGATCCGTGTGGTGGAACAGCAACTGGTTAATATATGAGCTCCGGCCCGGCCAAGCTTGAAAGCTATATCCGGTGACAGATCGCCGTTGGCAATACCTCTGACCCCGTCAGTGCCAAATAATGCCCCCATCAAAAAGCGCCTCCTTACAACGAAAAAATACAACTCATTATATCTTTGCACATTCCGGCTGTCAATTCTCTTTATACTATGTACCCAGCCGGGCTAAGTGTCCCCGCTATCATCCGGTGATGTGGCGGTTGGGATTTCTTCCTTGATCACTTCAACCAGCACTTTGACCCGGCCTGGCTGTGCACTTAATCCCTGTGGAACCGTCAGAGCCACTTCCCTGGTAAAGTTTTGGTCGGCGCCGGTAATATCAACCAGCTCAGTTTGTATGCTGCCTATTGTACTGAGAGTTTCCGGCTGCCCGGAAAGCTGCACTGATACCGGGTCGGTAGCAGTGCTTTTTACTTTATAGCCGGCAGCAGGGCTGCCGGTTACCTGGATCATAACCGGTACAGTTTTAACAGGCGCCATTTCTACAATCGGCACAACTACCTTGACTGTATCTGGGTTCAGTAATATCCCCAAGACTCCTACACCGACCTTAAGATCCTGTTCCACGTCTGCCACAGCTCCCTGTATGTCTATCAGGGCTGTGGCCTGTTTGACACTGTCAATTACCCTGGAGGGGCCCCTGGCAACCACTATATTTGGCTGATAAAACGGGGCCAGCGCAGTAAAACCCTGGCTTGGCGCTCCCCTCAGGCTAACTGCGACTGCAACCTCTTTTTCAGTAAGACGATCTATGGTAAGGTTGACTATATCCGGAGTAACCTGGTTTATGCGCAGTCCGGTTGATGTGCTTACCTGCACGGGCACGGTAAGATCACCTGTTTTCCCCGCCGGTATATTTAATACAGCCTTGAAATGTGCAGGAACAAGGTTTGCCAGCTGGCTGCGGTTCCCCTGGACCTTCACCGTAACACTCTGCGGTATACCTCCTAAAATGATATAGTCCTGTCCAAGACCAGTTTGTTCCAGTTCTATGGTTAAAGCTTTTTCCCGCAGAGGATTTTGCTCGTTGCTGACATAAAGCCACAGGGCAATGGCCAGCAGCAGGGAAAGGAGCATTAATGAATTGTTGCGCCAGTTAAAGCGGGCCAAATGTGTCTACCTCCTGAGCAGTAATGCTAATAGCGAATGGCCGGGCCGGTTAGATAAAAGCTCCGACAGCCTTTTCGACAAATCGGA
>JAQVLS010000189.1 GCA_028704035.1 Desulfotomaculaceae bacterium
CTCATCTCTAAAAAGATTTTTCCTTACCATCTCCTGCAGGTCATTATTTGTCGCCGCGATGACCCGCACATCGACGGGAATCAACCTGTTGCCGCCTACCCGCTCAATCCGGCGGTCCTGCAGGTATCTTAAAATCTTGGCCTGATGATAAAGTGACAGGTTGCCGATTTCATCAAGGAAAATAGTGCCGCCGTCGGCCAGTTCGAATTTACCTTGTTTGCCGCCTCGCCTGGCGCCGGGAAAAGCCCCCTCATCGTAGCCAAAAAGTTCGGTTTCTAGCAGATTTTCCGGGATTGCACCGCAGTTTATGGACACAAACGGCTTGTGCCCATACGGCCCGCTGGCATGAATGGCCCGCGCGAAAACCTCTTTCCCAGTCCCGCTTTCCCCGATCAGCAGTATGGTCAGGTTGCCGGAAGATTTTTTGACAGCCTTGGATTTTACCTTTGTAAATGATTTACTGACGCCGATGAGATCTTCAAAATCGACCATTTCCTGCGTGCTCATAATCTCATAGGCCAGTCTCTGGGTTTCCTTAAAGTCGCGGAATGTAGCAACGACTCCGGCTATGGGGCTGTTATTTACTTTTATCGGCCTGGTCGTGCTGAGGAGATGCAGCCTGCGCCCGCCAAAATTAAATAACACTTCCCGTGAATTAAAGCCTTTCCCTTCTTGCAGTACTTCAAAGAGGGGCAGGGAAGGAAACATCTCTTTGGCGTCTTTATCGATCATATGTTCCTTTTTTGTGCCGAAAAGACGCTCTGCGGATTGATTAAAATGCGTAATTATACCATCGCTGTTAACTGCCACTACGCCTTCATAAACAGCATCGACAAGCGCTTCCAAGCGGTTGGACATAACCATCCGCTCGGCCGTAATTTCCAGCTCCAAAGCTTTGCTGCTGATCAGGTCAGCCATCCGTCTGATAAACTCGATCAGTGAATCGGTATTCTTTGAAAGAGTTTCTTTCTGGACATTGTCAAAAGCGATCAGGCTGATCGTCCCGATTACCTCATTTTCGGCGGTTATCGGGTATACTATGGAAGCACGGTAAAAACACCGCCCTGACAGGGGGCATGACAAGCAAATAGAATGGAAGCCGGCTTCACTAATAAAGATATGGTTTCCGGTCTGCAATACATGTTTATTAACCAAACCGCGCAGCAGGCGTGACCCGACATCGTTTCTGACGATCCCGGTTCCCGCCACGCGTACCAGTTCAGTATCTATAATTTCGACTTCTACTTTTAGCACCGAGGCGATAGCCTCGGCTACCTTCTGACCGTTCTCGCTGACTTGGGCAAGCCTGGACATAACTCATAACTCCCTGCTAATCGGTAATTTAATGTTATAATTCTGGATGTACATGTTTTTTTCTACCTTGTTTAAATTGGGTTAACAATAGGATTAAAAAAGAAAAACCCCTTCATTCGGTAAGCAAACCTTTACCAAAGATGGGATATATATTTTTATAGGTATTTATCATTTACATTATGCTGCGGTTTGCCGAGCGGAATTCCAGCCAATGTCCAGGGCCTTTTGATTTAAAGCCTCAGTGCCACGGGGAATGCGCGACATTAGAGCTGCTGTTAAAGATTCTTTTGTGACCACGCCGGTAGCTGCAGCCAGGGCGCCCAGCGCCACAATATTGGCCACCATTTCTTTGCCGAGTGTTTCCCCGGCAATTTTGCTGTAGGGTATTTGATATATCCTGGCAGTTGTCGTTGGTATTTCCTCTATATGTGTGCTGTCCACCATAAGAATACTGTTTTCACCTAGTTTGCCGATAAACTTTTTGAGAGCCTCCTTACTCATAGCCAGAAGGACATCGGGTTTGGTTACCAGCGGGTAGTCTATTTCCCCGTCGCTGATAATCACTTCGGCTCTGCTGGCTCCGCCGCGTGCCTCCGGGCCATAAGACTGAGTCTGGACAGCGTTTTTCCCATCCCTGACCACTGCCTCTGCCAGGATTTGTCCCGCCAGGATCAGCCCCTGACCGCCTGTGCCGGTAAGTAATATTTCGCAATTCCCTGACAACATAATTCGATCCTCCTTAAATTTTACCCTGGGCCCTTTCAATTAAACGATCGTAGACCTCGGTATATTCCGGTGCATTAGTCTTGTACAGCTCGCCGATGACAAATTTCTCCTGCATCTCTTCAGGCGTTAAATTTTTTGCTTTTTCAGCGGAAACCGCATGCTCTTTTTGCCACATCAGCATATCGTACCCACTGCCCATCTTGTTGCGGCGTCCAAAGGAAACGGGGCAGGCCGTAACTGCTTCGATCAGGCTAAATCCTTTGTGGGTAGCGCCGGCCACGATCAGATTAGTCAGCATCGCGGCGTGGTAGGTGGTGCTCCTGGCGATATAGGTGGCGCCTGCCGCTTTGGCCAGCTCCGGCAGATCAAAGTTGCGTTCAATGGTTTTATAGGGCGCGGTTGTAGCAATAGATTCCAAGGGTGTCAAGGGAGAGTACTGGCCTCCGGTCATGCCGTAAATTTGGTTGTTAAAAATTATCGTGGTCAAGTCTATATTACGTCTGGCAGCATGTATAAGATGGTTTCCTCCGATGGCGGTGGCATCTCCGTCACCCATAATTACAAACACATTAATATTCGGTTTGGCCATTTTAATACCGGTGGCGAAAGCCAGTGCCCGGCCGTGGGTTGTGTGCAGCGTGTTAAAATCCATATAACCGGCCGCCCTGGAAGAGCAGCCTATGCCGGATACTATCACGGTATTGTTCTGGTCACAGTCCATCTTGTCAAAAGCCCGCACCATGGCGCCAAGGACAATTCCGTTGCCGCAGCCGGCACACCAGATGTGGGGTAGTTTTTCAGTGCGCAGGTATTTTTCAGTACTATTTTGCATGTTTTTTCACCTTGACCTCTGATTTAATAGCATCCAGGATCTCATCCGGCCTAATCATTACTCCGGTAACCCGGTTAATGCCCATTACTTTAGTATCATCTCCGGCAACCCGTTCTACTTCGCCTATTAACTGGCCAAGGTTCAATTCAGGTACAATGATGGTGCCGGCCTGTGCGCATAGAGCCGCTGTTTCTTTAGCGGGGAAAGGCCAGATCGTGATTGGGCGAAAAAGGCCGGCTTTAATGCCCATTTCTCTGGCCTTTTTAACCGCGCTTTTAGCAGAACGAGAGGTAGAGCCGTAGGCAATGACGATTATTTCAGCATCTTCGGTCATCAACGATTCCGACATGATTATTTCATCAAGATGATCCATAATCTTGTTGTTCAACCGGTTAATTAAACGCTCCGCCTTTTCAGCGTCGGTAGTAGGTCCGCCGCTTTCATCATGGGTAAGCCCGGTTACATGATAGCGATATCCTTCGCCAAAATTGGCCATCGGCGGTACGCCGTCCTCATCCGGTTCATAAGGATAATAACTGTCAAGCCCGGCTTGAGGTTTTTTACGGTTAACGATCTTTATTTCAGACGGATCAGGCAGGACGACCCTTTCCCGGCTATGTCCGGTTATTTCCTCCGAAAGCAGGACCACCGGTGTCCGGAAACGTTCAGACAGATTGAAAGCCTGTATTGTTAAGGTGTAGGATTCCTGTACTGAGGCCGGGCACAGGACGATCATGGGATGGTCGCCGTGAGTTCCCCAGCGCGCCTGCATTATGTCCCCCTGAGCGGTTGCAGTTGGCATGCCGGTACTCGGGCCGCATCTCTGGACATTGACCACGACACAGGGTATCTCCGCTATAGCTGCGAAGCCCAGGTTTTCCTGTTTTAAAGAGAATCCGGGACCGCTGGTGGCGGTCAGGGA
>JAQVLS010000017.1 GCA_028704035.1 Desulfotomaculaceae bacterium
TTGTGAAAATTACCCACTTGTAATTGCCGAGATTTTCCACCGCTCTGTCAAGGGGACCAAAGTCTTCAGGTTCCGTCACGTTGATAGTCGGGAACTCCAGGGGTTCCGCGCCTAGCGCCTCCAGCGCCTCAGATAAAACACTAGCCTGCTCCCTGGCACGTGTTACTAAAATTCTTTGGCCGAAAAGAGGCTTTTTTTCAAACCAGTTCAGTTTTTCCCGCAGCGCGACGACCTCTCCGACAATGATCAGGGCCGGATTCTTAAACGCTTCATTTTCCGCCTTCCGGCTTATGTCCTCCAGCGTGCCCACCAGTGTGCGCTGTTCGGGCCTGGTGCCCCACCTGACCAGCGCTGCCGGAGTCAGGGGGGACCTGCCGTTTTCCATCAAACGTTTTGTGATGTGCGGCAGGTTCGCCATTCCCATCAGGAACACCAGGGTACCGGCTCCTGTAGATATTTTAGCCCAATCTATGCTTGAATTTTTTTTCAATGGATCTTCATTGCCTGTAATAATCGCGAGGGTTGAGGTGAAATCACGGTGCGTTACCGGGATCCCCGCGTATGCCGCCGCCGCTATGGCTGAAGTAACCCCCGGCACAATTTCAAAAGACACACCTGCCTCTGCCAGCGCTTCTGCTTCTTCACCACCCCGGCCGAAGACAAAAGGGTCTCCCCCTTTTAGCCTGGTTACCGTCTTACCGCTTAGAGCTTTTTTCACCAGCAGTCGATTTATGTCTGTTTGTCCCAGCGTATGCCGCTCAGGTGATTTGCCGACATAAATGAGCTCTCCTTCGGGTCTGGCAAAGGAGAGTATTCTATTGCTAACCAGGCGGTCGTATATGATTGTGTCTGATTTTTGTATGCACTCCAGCCCTTTTACCGTGATCAGTTTAGGATCGCCCGGCCCGGCGCCTACAAGATATACGATACCTTTATCCATTGCAACTGTTCTCCTGTCGCATTCTGCTTAATATTTCTCCTGCGCCTGATGCCAACAACTTTTCCGCCAGCCTTACTCCAAGCAGTTCAGCTTCTGTGACGTCCCCGATCATTGATGCGCGGACCATGTCGATGCCGTCCAGGCTGAAAACGGCGCCTTCCAGGCGCAGGCACTCCCCTTCAACTGCGGCATGGGCGCCGATAGGTACCTGGCAGCCGCCTTCGAGTTTTTTTAAAAATGCCCTTTCAGCGCTCACAGCCAGGCGTGACTCGGTGTGATCAATATTTTTAACCAGAGCGAGTATTCCATCATTATCAGAAGCTACCTCCACCCCAACCGCTCCCTGCCCTACCGAAGGTAGGAGTATTTCAATAGGAATAACCTGAGATATTCTGTGGTCAAGGCCCATGCGGTGTACGCCGGCATATGCCAGAATGGTCGCGTCAAATTTCTTTTGATCCAGTCTTTTTATGCGTGTCTGTACGTTTCCCCGCAAGTTTACTATTTTTAAATCCTTACGGTAGCGCAGGACCTGGGCTGCCCGTCGGAGACTGCTGGTACCGATCACCGCGCCTGCCGGCAGTTCTGCCAGCGAGCTGACGCTGTGCGCAATTAATACGTCACCCGGATATTCCCTCTCACAAATAGCCCCAATCGTAAGGCCATCCGGCAGTACTGTGGGCAGGTCCTTCATGCTGTGCACGGCCATATCAATTTCCCCGCGCAGTATTGCATACTCTAGTTCTTTGGTAAAGAGACCCGTATCGCCTATTTTAGCTAAAGCGACATCCAGGATGTTATCCGCCTGGGTGCGGATGCCTTTAAGCCGGTAGCTGTATTTAGGGCCTAATGTTTTTAATCGTTTAACCACCCAGCGGGCTTGCCACATGGCAAGCCTACTTTCTCTTGTCCCCACAATAATTTCACGTCTCAACAGAAAATCCCCTAATAATTATGATTTGTTTTTTTATGTTATTTAATCATCTGATGTTTATCGTTCTCGCCATGCTCCAGCTGTTTCTTCGATTTTTGGCCCGGAACATCCAGGTCAAATAAATTTTGCATGATCTCGGTGTACAGGTGCCCCTCTACGGTTAGGGCATATTTTTTTAGTTGCGTAATGGGAACATGCAGCATCTGGTTGACAATTGAGTTGGCCAGAGATGAGACGACTTTTCGATCATGTTCCGATAATTCACCCAGGCGGTTTAAGGCCCGCTGCAGTTCCTTTCGCTTTATTTCTTCTCCCCAATTTTTAAGAGTGGCAATAGTAGGTATGACAAATTGCGTGCTGTGCCATTTCATGAATTTTTCCAGTTCTTCTTCAATAATTGATTCGGCCTTGTTGGCGGCATTTCTGCGCTCAGTCAGGTTGTGGTCAACTACTGTTTTCAGGTCGTCTATATCATAAAGGGTTACTCCCTTCAGTTTGCCGACTTCAGGTTCAATGTCCCGGGGCACCGCTATGTCGACCATGAATATTTTTTTGCCGTTTCTTTTCTCCATGACGCGCCGCATCTCTTCAGTTTTGACAACGGTATGGGACGCTGCGGTACAACTGATCACTATATCAGTGTTTTCCATGTATTTATACAGTTCGCTAAAATTGACGGCCCTGCCGTTAAATCTGGCGGCAAGGGCTGCCGCCCGGTCAAAGGAGCGGTTTGAAACAATGACGCCTGGAATACCATTGTCGACAAGATGCCTGGCAGTCAACTCACTCATTTTACCGGCGCCGATGACTAGCACCCGGTGTTTATTTAAATCACCCAGGTACTGTTTGGCCAATTCCACCGCAGCATAACTTATTGAAACAGCGTTGCGATCAATGCCTGTCTCGGTACGGACCCTTTTGCCGACAGTCAGAGCCAGTTGGAAGAGAGTATTGATGACACGGTTGGTCGCCTCATATTCAACAGCATCTATATACGCGGTCCTTAACTGGCCAAGGATCTGGGTTTCGCCCAGCAGCATCGAGTCCAAGCCTGACGCGACGCGAAAAGTATGGCGGATCATATCATACAGGGTATGACAGTAAGTAAAGTTCTTGATTTCTGATATATTAACACCCGACCAGCGGGACATAAAATCCCAGATAGCATTGATCCCCTCGTCCATCTCAATGGCTGCAGCATAAATTTCTGTCCTATTACAGGTGGATAAAATAACGCAACCTTCAATAACGGGATAGGATTTTAACCGTCTTAAGGCTCCTTTGAGCGTATGAGCAGGAAAAGAGAGTTTTTCCCTGACTTCAACCGGCGCTGTCCTGTGGTTAAGACCTACTACCGTGATAAGCACCTAACAACATCTCCTTTGCCGGCTCTAATCGGCCCTTTTTCAACATGTTCAGGATTTCATCACTTACAAGACTTTCTAGTTTATTTTTTTTCTTTTCGGGATCAGACACGTTTTTAATTACTTCTTCTCTCAAGGCGCCAAGCATTTCCAAGAAATCTTCGTACTGCGGTCCGTAAACCAACTCCAATTCTTCTCTGATCTTCCTGGCCAGCAGCGGGCTTTTCCCGCCGGTTGAGACCGCTATGGCCAGAGAACCTCTCCTGACAGTAGCAGGGACGTAGAAATTACATTTAGCCGGATCGTCTACAATATTTACTATCAGATTGCGGCCTGCGCAATCGTCAGCGATTTGCCTGTTTACTTCTTCCTTGCCGGTAGCGCCGAAAACCAGAAACATATCTTCCAGATCCGAGGTTTTATAGCTTCCTCGTCTATATAAGAGCAAACCTTCTGCAGCCATAGATGACAGTGCGGGAATTATCTCGGGGCTGACTACGCAAACCAGCGCTTCACACTCCAGCAGGGAGCGCACCTTGCGTTCCGCTACTTTCCCACCGCCTACGACCAGGCATTTTTTATTTTTTAAATCCAGAGATATCATGTAACGTACAGCCATGTCCACCACCTACAAAGTTTTAATCTATACAGTTGCTTTAAAATTTTCTGGCATACACAAAATCCGCTGCCATGCCCAGGGTCAGGCGAGTTGGAATGTCAGGCAGCTCTTTTAGTTCCATTTTTGCTTTCACGATATATTTTTGCGCAATAGCAAAAGAATACTCTACAGCCCCGGAGTTCTTGATAATTTCTAAGGCCTCATTAACCTCATCGTCGCTTTTTTCCACTTTGGTTACCAACTCAACAAGACGTTTCTTATCTTTGCAGCGTTTCAAGGCGTATATTACCGGCAGCGTTATTATCCCCTGCCTTAAATCTCCGCCTATAGGTTTGCCCAATTGACACTGTTCCGCGATCATATCCAGGATGTCGTCGGTAATCTGAAAGGCCATCCCGATATTGTACCCGTATCTTCTTAGCGGTAAATATATGTCTCTGTCAGCGCCGCAGGCAACCGCACCCAACTGGGCGCTGGCGGCGATCAGAAGTGCTGTTTTGCATTTAATGCGGTACAAATAGTCCTTTATACTCTGGTTTGTATCGAATGAAGATGATATTTGAATAATTTCTCCTTGGGACATCTGCACGCTTATGTCTGATAAAACTTCGAATATTAGTGGATTGTCTTCATACCGGGATATCTGGATCAGTGATTTGGCGAAAAGAAATGAGCCGATATGAGTTGATATTTTATTCCCCCACATGGCTTTTACCGTAGGCTTGCCCCTGCGGGTCATAGAAGCGTCGACGACGTCATCGTGCACCAGGGAAGCCATATGAATAAGTTCCAGGGTAGCTGCCAGGGGTATAATCCTTTCCATGTCGAAGTTATAGAATTTCGCTCCGTATAATGTCAGTGCCGGCCGCAATCTCTTACCGCCCGCGTTTAGAAGATGTGTGGAAGTTTCCGTCAATATTTGATATCTTACCTGGACTATTTTCCTTAATTCATTTTCAACAGCTTGTAGTTCATCTTTTATATCAACGAATAGTTCCAGCATTTTTCCACCTGCTTATTAAAAAAATATCCCCAGAAATTATGATAAGCCTGTATTAATATGAAATACTAATTGATTTCTCGAAGCTTAAGGGATAATCCTTTTTAGCATGTTAGATATTTTTAAAAATAGGCAGTAAAAAGTGTAACTATAATTATAATGAGTTATGTAGTTCCTGGTAGAAAACACTAATTTCACAGCCATAAAAACGGATGGGGCCAGAATTTTTCAACGAACCTTAAAAACTGAAGATTATGTCATTATTTGCCAAGCAGGAAGTTGTTTCTGTCGGAAAACTTGATTTTTAGCTAAAATTCTAATATAATATGATATCGTTAAAGAGGTTAAAAAATTGCATGGGGGTGGATGGTGCCTGGTGGCGCTCCTGGTCTTCAAAACCAGTCGCGGGGCAGTGATCCTGTCCTGGGTGGGTTCGATTCCCACGCACTCCCGCCAGTAAAAAGGCAGATCTATTTTTATTTGGGAACTTATCCCTCTTTGCTTTTAGGGCAAGGTGTCTGGTGGTATTAAATAAAGCGCCCCTGCCCTCTGCCCATACATACTGAGGTTCCTTGTACGGGCTGAAAAAAAGTAGAAGCCGGTTTTATAATTTTAAAACCTGGTTACATATCCTTATTGATTGCCTTAAACTCGCTACCAATATCCGCTGAAGACTGCCCCTGTGCTTGTTCCGTTTGTTGTTCAATCTGCTGGAGCCGCATAAAAAGTTTTTTGTCGGACGTTACATAAACGTTGTAGTCCCCGTTTATTTCTTTTACTGTGTCATGCACCTGTTCTCTTATAGATTTCAGACGCAGCCTTTCAAAACCGCTCACTTTTATCGCTACAGATAATTCCTTGTTTATAGCTACGGCAGTCACCTTTCTAACGCCCTTTACAACCCCAGCCCTCTGTTTAGCTGCTTCTGCAATTTCGTGATTAATAACTATTTCTTCATGACTTACCAGCTGCCGCTGTTTTTTAGCGGGAGAATTCTGCACACCGCAACCTGCTATTAAAAAGAAAATTACCATAATAAAAATGATGAGATTTGAGGCTTTGAATCTCACTTAAATCACCTTCTTCTACCCTTTTGGCTTAAACAGTAGCGCCGCGATAAACCCGAAAATAATTGCGGCAGATATGCCGGCGCTGGTGACTTCAAATATTCCCGTCAGTATCCCAATTATCCCTGTCGATTCAGCCTCTTTCATGGCGCCGTGCACCAGGGCGTTTCCAAAACTGGTGATGGGAACGGTGGCGCCGGCGCCCGCAAAGTCAATAAGGGGTTCATAAAGTCCCAGACCGTCTAAAATGGCGCCGGTTACAACCAGGATACTCATAGTATGAGCGGGGGTAAATTTCCCTATATCCAGTAACAATTGTCCGATAACACAGATAAGTCCCCCGACAACAAAAGCCCAAAAAAATATTTCCACTTTGCAAAAAACACCCCTAACAGTCGTACTCTATCGATACCGCATGCGCTATGCCGGGTATGCTTTCCTTCTGTTGGTATGATAAGGGTGATAGAAGCGCTCCGGTAGCTACTATTAAAACCTTCTTTAGTTCACCCTTTTTCATCCTGTTCAATATGTGCCCGTAAGCTACCGTGGCTGAGCAACCGCAACCGCTGCCTCCGGCCAGTACCACAGGTTGGTTTTCATGGTAAATAAGCACGCCGCAGTCTGTGAATATATCCTCCGGTATATCCAGGCCGTGCTTTTTTAATAGATCACCGGCAATTCTGTGCCCCACTCGTCCCAGATCCCCGGTGGCTATAAGATCGTAATCCCGGGGCGCAATCTGCAAGTCCCTGAAATGAGCTGTAATAGTATCCACAGCAGCCGGCGCCATAGCGCTCCCCATATTAAAAGGGTCGGTTACTCCCATATCCACTACTCTGCCGATGGTAGCGGAGGTGACCTTTGGACCGCTCCCTTTAGAGCCAAGCAAGGCAACACCGGCGCCGGTCACCGTCCACTGGGCGGTGGGAGGTTTTTGTGATCCATATTCAGTCGGGTACCTGTATTGCTTTTCAGCAGTCGCATTGTGGCTGGAAGTACCGCAGAGGACATACTTGCCGGATCCACTGTCTACTATCAGACTGCCCAGGCTTAGGCTCTCCATGGAATTGGAACAGGCGCCATATAAACCTATAAAGGGTATATTTAAAGTCCTGGCGGCAAAGCTGCTGGAAATAATCTGATTCATCAGGTCGCCGCTCAGAAAAAACTGGATGTCTTGTTTTTGCAGACCGGCCTTCTTAATGGCTGTTTTACAAGCTTCTTCCAACATTTTTTTTTCTGCTTTTTCATAGCTGTCCTGCCCCAGCCATAAGTCCCCGTGCAGCAGATCAAAATCTTCCGCCAGCGGTCCTTTCGCTTCAAAGGGTCCCCCCACGGTTGCCGTTGAAATAATTGTTGGTTTATTTGGGAAAACCCAGGTCTGGTGTCCTTGCAGCATACTAAGATCCCCCCAGCAGAGCCAAAATTGTTTTAATGAGGGCAATCACAAAGGCGGCAAAAACACCAAAAACAATTACTGAACCGGCCAGCTTGAACATATTGGCGCCTACGCCGAGCACGAATCCTTCACTGCGGTGTTCGATAGCAGCAGACGCAATGGAATTCGCAAATCCGGTCACAGGCACCGCAGTGCCGGCCCCTGCCCACTGTGCGATATGATCATATACACCCAGGGCCGTAAGAGTTACTGAAAGGAAAATCATCACTGCTACGGTCGGGTCCCCTGCTGTCTTTTCTGTAAAATTAAAATTCCAAAGAAAAAATTCCTGGACAAACTGGCCCATGAGGCATATCGTGCCGCCTACTAAAAAAGCCTTGCTGACGTTTAGGAGCACTGGCCGGCGGGGTTCTCTCGCCTTGGCAAAAGAGTGGTATTCCTGCTGAACAGGAGTCATTTTTTTCTTTTTCTTATTTGACAATCTCCGGTTTCACCCCTTATCTTTTCAGCAAAGATTCCAAATCTTGCATTGCTTCAGAAAGTTTTACAGAAGAGTTCTCATACATTTTTTTAACATTAGTCTCTTTTGTGCCCAAAGCGTAAAGTTCGCAGTCCGCCTGGCATTTTTTTAAAGTTGCATACACAAGTTCTTTTGCCTTTGGTTTAGGTACCTGGATAGAATCATCGAACAAATCCAGGTAGAGCTGCCCCATAGAATCCACCTGGGCGATGAAGACGTTTTCCGGCGCGACACCTACCTTTTCCAGTTCTGTATGCAGCCACCGCCTGTTCAGCCCCATAGCCGTAAGAGGTTCGTCCATTATTATTCCGTCAAGCATCACCGTCTGGGGCACGCTCTCTTGCCCGACGTTAAGGCCCAAGGTCTTGGGGGTAACAGTCTGCTTGTTTTTTTTAAGAAGCGCGCTTACCTCTCCGGTAGGTTCAAGCACGGCGAATTCTACATCAGCAATATTAAATACATTTTTCTGGCGCAGCTGGCTTAATAAATCTTCGGGTGTAAGACGGGCTTCCAATAATTTATCTTCCAGTACTTTGCCGTGGTTGATCAGGACTGTTTCTTTTCCCTGGACAATGTCTCTGACCGCCTTATGCTTTACAGCCAAAAGATAAATCAATGCCGGGAATACGGTCCAAACCGCCAGGGCAATAAGACCATTGGCCGGACTGGCGACCAGATCCAAAGAAATGGCGGCGGCTATTACCCCGATGACGATGCCGGTAACCAGGTCGAAAAAGGTTAGCCGGGAGGTTTGTCTTTTCCCTATGAGACGCACCAGTAGCAGGATGATTATAAATAAACCCACAGAACGCGCTAAAATATTTAACCATTCAGGCATTGGAATTACCCCTTCAAAGTATTGCTAGAAACCTTTGTATTGCGGCTCCTCAAACTCTAATACCCTAAGTCTCTTTTCCATGTCCTTTATTACGGCTGCAACCTTTTGCGAATTGCGGCTCAGCATATCCTTTGCTTCGGGGTTTTCCTCGACTGAGACAAAGGTCTCTAGTGTGGCCTGAACGCCATTGAGGCTGGCCACAGTCTCCTTGACCTGCGCGCTGATTGTCATATTCACTTATCCCTCTCTTTAACAATATTCTTTATACCTAAATGAATTAATATACAGGAAAAACTAAAACCGGATCTAATGATCCGGTTTCCGGTCAGGGCTTCTCCCTAAAAACCTTTATACTGAGGCTCTTCACCTTCAATCTGGCTGACTCTCTGTTCAAGAGAGTCAACAATTGCCATAGTCTGCTGGGCCGTATTAGTGAAAAGTTGTTTTGCCTGTTGGTTTTGTGTCTGCAAAGCAAAAGATTCTAGATTTCCCTGGGCACTTTTAAGGCTGGCTACCGTTTGTTTTAACTGAGTTGCAACTGTCATTCCCCGGTTCCTCCTTTGTAATGATAATATAAAGCTATAGTACCCTGGGAATGAAATTTAATTCTTTTTTTACCTCTCCCACCCCTCATCGCCGATAAGCGGCACAAAGCGAACCGCTCCTAAACTTCGCTTCTTAATGTCGCCATGCATATCTTTGCTAATCAGCAACAATTCTTGCGAATTCCTTGTTCCCAGCGGAATGACCAGTCTTCCCCCAATTTTGAGCTGCTCCAGCAAAGATTTCGGCATAACCGGGGCGCCCGCTGAAACAAGGATCCCATCAAAGGGCGCTTTACCAGGCAGCCCTTTGGTTCCATCTCCGGTAATCACCCCAATATTATTATAGTTTAGTTTTTTTAACAGGGCATCGGCGCGTTTTGCATGTGACGCTAGGCGTTCGATGGTGTAAACCATGGCTGCCAGCCCGGATAAGACAGCCGCCGCGTATCCGGAGCCGGTCCCAATTTCCAGGACAACGTCATCTTTTCCGGGAGCCAGGGCTTCAATCATGCAGGCGACAATATATGGCTGGCTGATGGTTTGCCCATCCCCAATGGACAGAGGCCCGTCACAATATGCGTAATCTTTCAAATTTTCCGGCACAAACAGGTGCCTTGGCACGGCAAGCATGCTGTTTTGCACAGCTTCGTTCCATATCCCCCTGAAAATAAGCTGTTCCTTTACCATTGCCTCACGTTCTGAAATTCTATTGTCATCGTCTCTTAAACCTGCCAAATATAATCACCTGCCCTTAATATTTTGTATTAGAGATATCTTAACCTTATCCATTATCGCCAGCAAGTATAAAACCATCATATATGGAAAATATAATCAAAACTATTACAACAATACCGGCATAGCTGATACTATCGATCAGGCAAAAGGAGAAACATCTAAAAGAAAATCATAAAAAGGGAATTTTCAACCCAAAGAATGGTTGGGAAACTGAAAGGCTGGTTGAAAAGCCAGCCTTTCTCTAATATGATTGGAAAGAAACGTCTTTCTAATGGAGGAATTGTGATGATAGACCCGGTGGCGATCCAGATTGGATCCATTCCTATACACTGGTACGGTATTCTTATCGATACTGCTTTTATTCTCGGTGCGGCATTGGCATATCGCCATGCGAAAAAAGCTGGATTAAGTACAGAACATCTGTTAAATATAATTATTCTAATTATTCCGGCAGCCATGATCGGGGCCAGGCTTTATTATGTTATATTTAATTGGCAGAGCTACGCCCATAACCCATTAGAAGCATTAGCGATCTGGCACGGCGGACTGGCAATACACGGGGGACTGCTCGCCGGCGTTATTGTTGGCTACCTCTATATAAAAAAATATAATTTAAATTTCTGGGGATACGCTGATGTTGTTGCTCCAAGTATTATCCTGGGCCAGGCTATTGGCAGGTGGGGTAACTTCATAAACCAGGAAGCCTACGGTTACTCCGTAAGCAGTAAATTTATCAGCCGTTTTCCTGCTTTTATCCAGAAGCAGATGTATATTGAAAATCAATTTCACCATCCAACGTTTCTGTACGAGTCACTCTGGGACCTGGCGGTGTTCGCATTTCTGATATATATCTTTAAACGAAAACAATTTGACGGGCAGGTAATGTTACTTTACCTGGCGCTATATTCTGTCGGCCGGTTTTTTGTCGAATCGCTGCGCATGGATAGCGAAATGCTGGGCCCGTTTAGGCTTGCTCAAATTGCAAGCATTTTATTAATCGGCCTGGCGGTTTATTTTTATATAAAATTATCCCAGAAAAACCTGCAAATAAAAAAATAGAAAAAAGTATAATTAGAACAAATACAAGTGAAACATGATACCTTAATGGATATCGGTAATTTAATACAAGAGATGGGAAATACAGGGCATCCAGATATCTCAAACCAGTGCTCCAGGTTGGCCCGGCTTAACTATCACCTGGTAAAATACTGGAGCAGGCCCAAAAATCTATAACTGATTATTGCCGGTAATATTGGAGATCGTTGTCATTAACAGACCCGATACGTGTAACACACCTAACTAAATCCTCATATTATACAAAAAAGGATATTGAGGGGGTACGTATATTATGGCATTCGGCACTGGCGGCGGCGGAGCGATTTCCGGATCCTTCAGCGTTTCTTTCTTTTTTACATTTTTCTTCTTTATACTAATTGTATTCTTATTGTTATTCTTTATCTAGGTTTAAATTCTACAGAGGACGGGGATCTAAAAACCCGTCCTCCTTTTATTTTTTGATTGGATAATAGTTGAGCTGCCTGCTAAGAGCCTGTCTTGGGACTAAAAATTGCCGACGATGGAGAATTCACTTTATTAGTTGGATTGCAAGGCAGGTCGTTTGGTGCAAAAATAGTATTTGACCGCAGTAATGGCAAAAATAAATTGTCTTCGTTCAATGTCCCTATTTCGCAGTTGTAGGACATGCCCGGCTGGACATCTTTAAAATAATAATTTTTTTCGTTCAGGTCGAAATCATACGCTTGACAGAAGCTGCTTACCCCAGTATTCAACCTGATCTGCACACGCTCTTTTTCACTCAGCGCACTTTTTAACCCCGGTGACAATTCCCAGTATGCATACAGGATCCTAGGGCTCTGAATCAATAAAGAGAGTATGTTCTCATGGTACCCGGCCGGCAGGATTTTTTTTAATATTTGATCTCCCAATTATAACCCCCTTTCCCTCCTTATGGATCACTTAGACGTAAGGTGCAAAAAATCCTTCCAGCAATGGGCATTGTTTACATTTATATTTGTCGATTAAGCTTGTGCCGAGTCCAAATAATTTACCGCGATGAGGGCCGCCACCTGTCCCTCTCCAACTGATTTAGCCAGCTGGTATGGTTTCCCCGTACAATCACCGGCCGCAAAAATACCTGGGATATTTGTTTTAAATTCACGGTCGACCAGGATGTGGTTTTCCTTAACAGCCAAACCTGGCAGGAGGGTGTCCGGCAGATATGTTTCCCTGTAGATAAACACACCCTGCACACCCAGTTCATGCCCGTCAATTCTTAATCCGGTGACGCTGCTGACGCCGGTTATAACCTGTATATTATCTGCTTCAATTACTTCAATGCCATCTTTAAGACCATTAAACATTTTCTTATCGCCGGCAATGAAATACACCTTGCGGCAAAATTCCATTAGAAAATTTGCTTCCTCAACACCTTCGCCGGTATAGGCAATCACTGCCACATCTTTCCCTGTAAATAACGGTCCATCGCAGGTGGCACAGTATCCCACGCCTTTTCCTGTAAATTCCCTCTCTCCATCGATTAATTTGTCAACAGTGATGCCGGTAGCAATTATGACTGACCGCGCGTTATAATGCGCATCCCCCGCCTTCAGCGTAAAATTGCCGTGGCTGTTTTGCACGATTGAATTAATTATGTTCTGCCGAATGAAAATATTCATCTCGTTGGCGTGTTCTAAAAAATTCTTTCTTAATATCTCTCCGGTTATGTTTGGCGAACCAAGGTAGTTATTGACGACCGAAGATTTTTGCAGTTTTGGGGCACATAGTTCCCCGCCAAACAAATCAACAGTTTTTCTTCTGATGCTGGCGTTTACTGCTGCGGACAAACCGGCCGGCCCACAGCCGATAATGGCTATATCGGAGATCTCCTTTTCCATTTGCGTCCCCTCTTCTCTTTTTTAAACATTATGCCCATGACACAAACAGTCTTGCATTAAATCTTTATCTGCACACTGGCGGCCTGCATGGAATACGCTTAAGTAAAGGGAGCTGGACGTTTAACATGTTTGAAATTAATCCCCTGACCATGAGGTGGAAAACAGCGCGGCTGATTAAACTAATCAGGTTGCTGAACATAATGCGGTTTTTCATAGCGATAGTCAATCGGTATTTGAGAAGAATTTAAAAAGCACTGTACCGGGTACAGTGCTTTACATCTGGGTCTATGGTATTACTTTCGTCAGGGGATATTCAATAATATCTTGCGCTCCCGCCCTTTTCAAAGCAGGTATCAAGTCTCTCACCTGTTTTTCCTCAAGTATTACCTCGATCGCAACCCAATTGCTGTGTACCAGCTGTGAGACAGTGGGCTGTTTCATTGCGGGTAGCACATCCAGGATAGCCTCCAGCTTTTCACCAGGCACGTTCATTTTTAGGCCGACTTTTGACCTGGCTCGCAGCGCGCCCTGGAGTAAGACAGCCAGGTTCTGCAGTTTCAACTTTTTCCAGGGGTCTTCCCAGGCAGCAGTATTGGCATGCAGTTTTGTTGTGGATTCCAAAATGGTTGTTAAAATGCGCAGGTTATTGGCTTTGATCGAACTGCCTGTTTCCGTTATATCAGCAATAGCATCGACTAAATGCGGCACTTTCACTTCCGTCGCGCCATAAGAAAATTCGACTGAGGCGCTAACCCCGTTATCTTTCAGGTAATTCTGGGTGACCCTGACCAGTTCTGTGGCAATTCTCTTGCCGTTCAGATCAGATACTTTTACAACATCGCTGTCTTTAGCGACAGCAATTACAAGGCGTATCGGATTTGAAGTGCTCTTGGCATAAATTAGATCTGCCACTTCAACCACGTCAACTTCATTTTCCAGGATCCAGTCCAGCCCGCTTATACCCGCGTCAAGTACGCCTTCAGCCACATACCTGGGAATTTCCTGGGCCCTCATCAGAATTATCTCCAGCTCCGGGTCGTTTACCACGGGGAAATAGGAGCGCGAACGCACATTAATAGCGAAACCGGCCTGTTTAAAAAGATCAAAAGTAGCTTCCTGCAGGCTCCCTTTGGGCAAGCCTAATCTCAATTTCAACTTCTTTTCCTCCTCTGTGATTACCGCGATTGATTACATTGTAAAAGTATACCTTTAGGAAATTCAGGTGTCAAGACCGGCATTACAGTAAAAATTCATGGGATAATTAGTGTCTGACCCGGATAGATCATATCCTTATCCGGAAGCTTGTTTAAATCAGCGATAGCTGTCTCAGTTGTCCGGTAACGTAAGGCTAGACCGTATAGTGTTTCACCCGGTCTTACTACATGTGTAGTATTGCTCGCGTCAGTCAGCAACCATACCTGGACCGAACCGTCAGACGTACCCAGCCCCAGCAACCCTACACTGCTTAAAGCCAGGTCAGATACCGGTCTGCCGATCCTTACAGCCCAGTCCGGCGCAGCGCTTGCTGCCGGTGCTGCAAAACCGAAAAGAAAACCCTCTGGAGTTCCGGCAATAAGAGTATCCCGGTTTTCTCCGGCAATCATTCCGGCAATTAAAGCAGGCACAAGACTGCCCAGGTTGTCGGAAGTCAAAATATTGGTCAGCTGATCGTTAATGCCAACTATTCTTAGCGCGCCGTCCCCGCCGCCCCAGGCAACCTCCCCGGCAACCGGTTCTCTAAGTTTGCCTGTCGTAAGTGATGTAACAGACGCCGGCAAATTTGGCTCAGCCGGTCCTTCTGCAAAACCTCTTTCGGTAAAGAGCAAAGTTAAACTACCGGAAGCGCTGTTATTTATATAAGCTGCCACAATCAGCGGCAAATTTTCCGCTCCCCTGTCCAGGACTGTCACTCTTTGAGACGGTCCCGGCAATATCCTTATAGCCAGTAATTCCAGCCTGACTTCTGTTGACGTTCCTTCCGGTTGCCTGTATATATAAAGCGCCTGCTTCCCTTCAGACGCCGCGATAACTTCTTCTCTGCCGTCACCGTCGATGTCGGCGATAGCAAGATCGATAAAAAGCGCGCCTGGTTCTGGTTCTGTTTCAAATATCCTGGCCAGCGTCCCTTCCCGCATCCCGAAAACAACAACTCTGTCTGCCAGACCTGCTACTATATACTGCGGCGGAGTTATCGCCAATCCCACCGCCAGACTTAGTATTTGTGCGCCCGCATCTGTAGCGCTGATAAGCCTGTATTCCGTGTTTG
>JAQVLS010000190.1 GCA_028704035.1 Desulfotomaculaceae bacterium
ACAGCAAGGGCATTGACTTTAAACCTCTAATTTGGTAAATTGGTAAAAAATAAAAGCGATGAAGAAAAGTTAGCCGGAGAGTTGTTTTTAAGAGAGCCCGTCAAGGTGAAAGAGGGTAAACAATGTCGGTGAAAGGCGTTTCCGAGCGGCAAGAGGAAAGCCAAATAGTCGTGAGTCGTGATCGCGACTATTTGGCCAGTAAAACTTGCACATGAAAAAAAGTGGGCTGATATTCCTGTGTCCGGCATGAGGCAGTGGGGATTGAAGCCAAGCAGGGTGGAACCGCGGGAAAAACTCCCGTCCCTGGTAGCGATACCGGGGCAGGGGAGTTTTTTTAGTTATTATTAGCAGGGGGCGTACCTGAGCCGCGTTATGAGCCTGCAGGTCGCCCGAAGGGCGAATTTGTTCTTTTGTGTGTGACAGCATTTTTACAAGGAGGAGAAACATGAATTTTCAGGAGATCATCCTCACGCTGAACAGTTTTTGGTCTAAACAAAACTGTATCATTCAACAGCCTTACGATGTGGAAAAAGGCGCCGGCACCATGAATCCGGCGACCTTTTTGCGGGCGCTCGGCCCGGAGCCGTGGCGGGTAGGCTATGTCGAGCCGTCACGCCGTCCGACCGACGGGCGCTACGGGGAAAACCCCAACAGGCTGCAGCATTACTACCAATATCAGGTTATTTTAAAGCCTTCGCCGGACGATGTGCTGGACGTATACCTGGACAGCCTCAGGGCAATCGGCATTGACCCGGACGAGCACGACATCCGCTTTGTCGAGGACAACTGGGAATCCCCCACACTGGGCGCCTGGGGGCTGGGCTGGGAAGTCTGGCTGGACGGCATGGAAATAACCCAGTTTACCTATTTCCAGCAATGCGGCGGTATTGACTGCCGCCCGGTATGCGCAGAGATAACCTACGGCCTGGAGCGGCTGTCCATGTACATACAGGGTGTAGACAGCGTCTACGACATCGCGTGGGTGGAAGGTATTACCTACGGCGACGTTCACCACCGGGGTGAGGTGGAACACTCCCACTATAACTTTGAACTGGCGGATACCGGGATGCTGTTCAAGCTTTTTGATCTTTACGAGCAAGAAGCGCAGACCATAATCGGCAAGGGCTTTATCCTGCCGGCTTACGATTATGTGCTGAAATGCTCGCATACTTTTAACCTGCTGGATGCGCGCGGCGCTATCAGCGTTACAGAGCGCACCGGTTTCATCGCCCGGGTGCGGCATATGGCCAGATTGTGCGCCCAGGCCTATGTGGGGCAGCGTGAAGCTATGGGCTACCCGCTGCTGAAAAAGAAGGAGGCGTAGAACATGGTGGAAAGCAGCAGGGATTTTTTACTGGAAATTGGTGTAGAAGAAATGCCGGCCAGGTTTCTCGAACCGGCCCTGGCTGAGCTTAAAGAATTGGCCGCGACGGTTCTGCGGGAGAGCCGCCTGTCCTATAAAAGCTTGACTGCCTGCGGCAGCCCACGCCGCATCGCGCTGCTGGCGGAGGGAATGGCCGTCAGCCAGACGCCCCTGGAAATAGAGGTCAAGGGTCCGGCCGTAAAGGTCGCCTACAGGGACGGAGTCCCCACCAGGGCGGCGGAAGGTTTTGCCGCAGGTCAGGGAGTAAAGGTGGCCGACCTGGTGCAAAGACCGGTGGGTCATGTGGACTATGTTTTTGCTGTAAGAAGGGAAGTGGGCCGGCCGGCTATGGAGGTCCTGCCGGCTATCGTACCGGGTCTGATCACCGGGCTGCATTTTCCGAAACCGATGCGCTGGGGCGACCTCGAGTTCCGTTTTGCCAGGCCCATCCGCTGGATAGTTTCTCTTTTCGGCACGGATATAGTAGAGTTTGCATTCACCGGGCTGAAAGCCGGCCGGACTACATACGGTCACCGTTTCTTAAGCAAGAAACCAATTGATTTGGCCGAGCCTGCAGACTATATCGAGACAATGAGGAAGAACTATGTCCTGGTCGACGTCCTGCAGCGTAAAAACGAAATTTGGCGGCAGGTGTGCGAACTGGCACGCGCGGCCGGCGGTTTTGTGGAAGAGGACGAGGAGCTCTTGAATGAAGTAACCAACCTGGTTGAATACCCCACAGCGTTGATTGGTGAATTCAGCCCCGATTATTTAAAGCTGCCCAAAGAGGTGCTGGTTACCCCGATGCGGGAGCACCAGCGTTATTTTCCCGTGGTGGACGGCGCAGGCAGGCTCCTGGCAAAATTCATTGCCGTGAAAAACGGCGCCGCGGATCATCTGGATATTATCAGGGCGGGTAACGAGAAAGTTCTGAGGGCCCGGCTGGCCGACGCCAACTTCTTTTACCAGGAAGACTTAAAGACGCCTTTGGCAGAAAAGGTACCGGAGTTAAAGAAAATTGTTTTCCAGGAGAGGCTTGGCGCCGTTTACGACAAAACAGTGCGCGTAGGTGAAATATCCGCTTACCTGGCCGGAGAACTGGCAGCCGGCCTGGAGGCCAAAGAGGCGGCGCTGCGCGCGTCCGTCCTGGCCAAAGCAGACCTGGTCACGAACATGGTCTATGAATTTCCGGAACTGCAGGGGTATATGGGCCGGGAATACGCGGTGCGCTCGGGCGAAAAGCAAACAGTAGCGGAGACAATTTTTGAACACTACCTGCCGCGTTTTGCCGGTGACCGGCTGCCGCAGACCATGCCCGGGAAAATACTCAGCATAGCGGACAAGATAGACACTATTGTGGGATGTTTTGCTATCGGTATCCAGCCGACCGGTTCGCAGGATCCATACGCCCTCAGACGGCAGGCCCTGGGTATCAGCAATATCATTTTAGATACCAAAGCGTCGCTTTCCCTGGAAAAGCTGATTGAGACCGCCTACTGCTGCTACCAGGAGAAAGTCCGGCTGGATCTGCCCGTAGACAAGGTGAAAGAAGAAATCGCTGAGTTTTTCAAACAAAGAATGAAAGGTATCCTGGATGAGCGGGGCTTTTCTTATGACACCGTGGACGCGGCGCTCAGCGCCGGTTACGATGATTTATACGACGTCCTTTTACGGGCCGGCGCTCTGGCTGAATTCCGCCGGGATCCAGATTTTGCCGATCTGCTCACAGCTTTCATCCGGGCCAACAATCTTTCCAAAAACGCCGCTACGCTGCAGATTAACCCGGCTTTGCTGGAAGATTCTTCAGAAAAGGAACTATATACGCTTTTAGCGGATGTGCAGGAAAAATCCGAATCATACCTGGCACAGCAGGACTACCGCGGCCTGCTCGGGGCTATCGCGACCCTCCAGGCGCCTCTGGATAAATTCTTCACTTCTGTCATGGTCATGGTAGACGACGCGGCAGTGCGGGATAACCGTCTGGCGCTGCTGGCCAGCCTGGCCGCCCTTGTCAAACTAGTGGCCGACTTGAGCAAAGTCGTAACAAGCGCATAAACCAGATCGGGACCAGCATAGATATTTCTAAACCGTGTTACCGGAATCGGCCCCTTGACACGGTCCTCTTGGCACGCAAACACGAATAAAGTTGTATAATTACCTAAAAAAGGGATGGAAATTACCCGTAAATTAGTATATATTATATGTGAGTAAAAACAGATTAGTATGTCATATATGCTCTACAAGGAGCGATTGATTTGAAACTTACCAAGCGGCAAGAGAATATTCTTGAGATCGTTACCAACCACGGTCCGATTACTGGTGAACGCATCGCCGGAATGCTTTCCCTGACCAGAGCCACACTCAGGCCCGACCTGGCCATACTCACGATGTCCGGTCTGCTT
>JAQVLS010000191.1 GCA_028704035.1 Desulfotomaculaceae bacterium
ATAAAAGCAATGCCGCATTTAGCGCATACCTCGGAAAAATCTGCATTTTCCGCTAAAAAACCATAGCCGGGATGAATGGCTTCCGCTCCGGAGACGATAGCAGCGCTGATAATGTTAGAGAAGTTCAGGTAGCTTTTGGCGGATGGCGCCGGTCCGATACAAAAGGCCTCATCCGCCCACCACACATGCAGGCTGTCTTGATCCGCCTCAGAATACACGGCAACTGTGCTGATGCCCATTTCCCGGCAGGCCCTGATAATCCGTACAGCTATTTCACCCCGGTTGGCAATTAGGATTTTTTTAAACATTTTTTTCCTCCAAGGAGTTGATTAAACCTGGCCGCAGATTTCATTATACTTTAATCAGGAAAATATCCTGGCCGTACTCCACCGGCTGCCCTTTTTCAACCTTTACTTCCATAATCTCACCATCAAATGCAGATTTAATCTCGTTCATTAATTTCATTGCTTCAATAATACACAGGACCTGTCCTTTTTTTACCTTGTCACCTATTTTTACGTACGAAGCTGATTCAGGTGACGGAGCATCATAAAATGTACCGACCATAGGCGCCTTGACAGGTTGCAGGCCGGCCCCGGACTGATCCTGCTCCTGTACCGACGAAACTGTTGTTTCAGCAGTAGATTTTTCCTGGCGAGACCCATTAGCCCGTGGCGCACTTCCCTGGATCGGCGCCTCAACAGCGTGAAAGCCGCCTTTTCTGACCGACAGCTTAATACCGGCGCTTTCCAGGGATACCTCAGTAATATCCGTATCATCTATAAATCTGATCAGATCCTTAACGTCGGATATATTCAATTCCCCTACCTCCTTAGCAGTGTCAGGTTCCGGCGCCCTGCCAACAGTCCGCCCCGGCGGAACTGTTTCCTTCGGACCGCCACCCTTTTCCTGGGCCGGGGCTTTCTCAGGCGCCGCCGCTAAAGTTTTTTCCAATTTGGGCAGGTTCTCTTTCCTGTTATAGGGCAGCTCCTCCTGGTGTTTTCCGCTACGCTTGAATTCAAAAAACCGCCTGGCTACCTGGGGAAACAAGGCGTATGAAATAAGATCCTCTTCGTTGGTAACCTGGCCGATCAATTCATTTCTCAGCTTTTCCATTCTTGGCTCCAACAGGTCAGAAGGCTTACCGTTAATAGGCACGCGGTCTCCCAGGACCTTGCGCGCAATATCCTGGTTGATCGGAGCGGGGGGCCGGCCGTAATAACCCCGGATATAGTCACGCACTTCACCCGGGACCAGCTTATAGCGTTCCCCCGTTAAAACGTTCAGCACGGCCTGTGTCCCTACAATCTGGCTGGTCGGGGTGACTAAGGGCGGGTAACCCAGATCCTCTCTCACCCGGGGGATATCCTCTAAAACCTCGCCCAGGCGGTAAAGAGCCTTCTGCTCTTCCAGTTGGGTTACCAGGTTGGTTATGGCGCCGCCCGGCACATGGTGGTCAAAAACGCGCATATCGTTAATTCTTGTTACACCCCGTTTGAAACCTTTTTCCTTTCTTATCTTTTCAAAATACTCGGCTATCTCGAAAAGCTTATGAATATCCAGCTGCGTATCCCGGTCAGAATCATGCAGGGCGCGAACCACGGTTTCAACAGGCGGCTGGGCAGCGCCGAAAGCTAAAGGCACTGTGGCGGTATCAATTACATCCGCGCCGGCTTCAACCGCTTTCAGGTAGGTACCCACCGCCAATCCCCCGATATAGTGACAATGCAGCTGCACAGGGAGGTCGTGATTTTTCTTGAGTGCTTTAACCAGTTCATAAGCCCGGTAGGGGGCTAACAGGCCAGCCGTGTCTTTGATACAGATCGAATCCGCTCCCATTTCAGCGAGCTGCCGGGCCATGTCTGTATAATGCTCATTGCTATGGATCGGGCTTACCGTGTATACCATCGCGGCCTGGACATGCGCGCCGGCTTTTTTCGCCGAGTGTATTGCTGTCTCCAGGTTGCGTATATCGTTCAAGGCGTCGTATATCCTGATAATACTAATACCGTTCTCCACCGATTTGGTTATATAAGCATCTACCACGTCGTCTGGATACTGCTGATAGCCGACCAGCGACTGGCCCCTGATCATCATCTGCAGAGGCGTGTTGCGGATTATTTTTTTCAACTGGCGGAGCCTTTCCCAGGGATCCTCGTTAAGGTATCTCAAACCTACATCAAACGTATGTCCGCCCCACACCTCCAGGGAATGGTAACCAATGTTATCCAGTTTCTCAGCAATCGGCAGCATATCAGCGGTGCGCATCCTGGTTGCCCAGAGGCTTTGGTGGGCATCACGCAAAGTAGTGTCAGTGATTTTTACTCTATTTTTCAAATTCAACCCCCCCTGTAAGGCGGAATATAAAAATCAGGTTGCTTTTAATTTGCAGACAACCTGATCTAACTATTGTGCCCATAAAAACATTATATTTGATTAATCAAGGTTTGGAAACCTTTTTGCCGCAAGTATACAGTATATACGCAATGTCTAATTGGGGACATACCTCCCATTATATTTTCGGTATGATTACGATATGCTGAGCGTCTATACCGGTCCGGCGGGAAACCAGGTTGTTTATCTCAGTTGACTCACTGACTGACAGTTTATCCGATGTGACAATGACAGTCACCGCCCGTTCATCGGCCGTAACTGCGGCGTCCTTAAATCCCTTGGCCCTGAGCAAGTTTTCCAGCTCTATTTCTTTCTCCATTTTGCTGCTGATGGTCAGCAGGCTCTCCTGGGCTTTTTGCCTGGTTTCCCCGGCTGATTTTTCATTATTGATAATCTCTCTCAACCACTCTACTCTCTGCCCCCGGGTCCGGTCCCTTTCCAACCGGTACTCGACAAAAAAATCCAAACCCTCATTGGCCTCGTCAACACCGGCTTCTTCTGTCTCGCTTGCCCAAAAGGGCTGCGGAGTAGCGTCCTCAATACTGACATCACCAATAGCAGGTTGGCTTAGAGGCATACCCTGCTCCTGGTTTTTTTGTTCAAACAGGCCGCCTTTCAGGCCGGCGAGCAGGAGCAGAACGCCACATATGCCCAATAAAATTAACGTCAGGGTACGCCGCTTAATAATAACAGAAAACATCGCTACCTCCTTTCCATCGGCAGGACAAGTATCTTCTGGGGCTCCACTCCTACTGCCACCCTCGTCGCCTCGTAGAGTTTTGCCTTCACCCTGGCGTCGCCGGCGCCGTCGGCTACCACCAGCACCCCGGCTATTTGTGGAGCAGTCTGCCTTTCGACCACAGGCTGTTCACTCCCGCTGCCATTGCGGTTCATAACCAGCTGAGTGCTACCTGTGTCTTCCGTGGTAGTCCGCGTACCGCCTCCCTGGTCTTTTTCCTCGGTTGTTTTTTTGCCTGTAGTGCCGTTCACAGCATACTCCGACCTGGTGGTACCTGACAGACGCACTGAAACCTCAACCCTGCCGGCACCCTCCACCCGCCTCAGCATTTCA
Source organism: Desulfotomaculaceae bacterium (assembly GCA_028704035.1). Classification (GTDB taxonomy): domain Bacteria; phylum Bacillota; class Desulfotomaculia; order Desulfotomaculales; family Pelotomaculaceae; genus Syntrophopropionicum. The sequence goes on from JAQVLS010000191.1 coordinate 3,467, forward strand.
CAAAGTTTACTGCCAAGCTGTTCTTCTTCAGCAGTCATTTCGCTCCTGGCCTGTTCAGGTGCCGCGTTAACGTTACTCTCCTGCTGCGGCGTTTGTCCGGCGGGGCGCCTTGTATCCTGACCACTGCCGATCAATGCGGAAAAAATTAAAATTGTCACTCCCAGAGCCGCCAGTATTACAAGCCATATGCCGCGTCTTCCCTGTTCCTTTGCTGGAAACTTGTTTTCATTCCCTTTGCCAAAACCAAGGTATTCAAGTAGTTTACTCAATAA
>JAQVLS010000192.1 GCA_028704035.1 Desulfotomaculaceae bacterium
ATCGGAGTTGGAGTAATCGGTCTCCAGCTGGATACTGGAAATGCCGAATCTGTCCTTAACGTAATTGCGGACATTAACGTCCTCGATGATATAAGTATGGCAAGCCTGCCAGGTCAGATCAATGACCCCGTCCACCTGGTAGTCACTGATCAGCCTGCCCAATAGCTCAAACCGGCCCGGGTTCGGCGTCATTACGGAGCAGGGTATTTTCAGGTAACACTCGGCAATGGCTTCCAGCGGATCTTTTTCTTCGTCTTCGTCGACCAGGTTTTCCATCGTTTTAATCCCGCTGCAGCTTTCAAAGCACACCACGGCGCCGCCGCACTCCTCTACCAGCCGTACCACTTTTTCCGAACCGATGCCGACTGGACAGCCTGTTAACAACACGCGGGGGGCGCCGGGCCGGAAGGGGGACTGTCCGCTGGCGGCAATCTCTTCGATCTCACCAATTAGCTGGTTAATCTGATTGATCCCGTCTTCCTTATCCACGTTAAAGCCCTTCATCCAGATTGCTGTGAGCATGTCCAGGCCCGCCAGCGGGGCCGGGTCCAGGCGGTTCATTTCATGGAGTCGCTTCATCACCAGCCGCTCCCGGTTGCAAAGCTTAATCGCCTCTCTTAAATTCTGGCGTGTAATTTCCACACCCAGGTTTTCCTCCAGCCGCTCTTTTAAAATCTTCAACTCCTTAAGCCACCAGGCAACCGCCGTCGGTCTGTCTGTTCCCTGGGGCAGGTGCATCATGTGGATAGGCTTGTATTCCCTTAAAATCTCAAACATTTTTTTCTTGCCGTCACAGGTAGTTTCGGCCACAATAAAATCCGAGAACCGGAAGTACGGGCAGGTATCGGTGATGGCAAAGCCAAAGCTGGACTTAATCAGTGGGCACAGGTTGCGGGGCAAGGTTTTTTCCGCGGCGGCAATTGGCTCATGCCGGGTGCCGCACAGGCTGACCGGAATAGCGCCAGCCGCCAGCGCCAGCTCCTGGGGCGCAAAGGCACAGTACATCCCGACAATTTTCCGGTTATCCCGCTTGGCGTGCTCGAGGGCTAAAATGTTTTGCTCCCGCATGTCCTGTACAACATTCATGGTAAAAGGGCGCATTCGGCACCTCCTTTCTGTTGTAAATTAACACTATATATTATAAGGTTATAGTTTTGTTATATGGGGTATATTAAATAATTTTATGTACTATTAGATACGCATAATAGTTATTTATTCTAAGCATAAATGATCTAAGTAATTTGCCTAGAGCCGCAAGAATTCGGCAACCGGTGAAATAGACAATCTAATGTATTCAGTTTTGGCTTCTCCTGCATCAATAATATTAAATTATCTTATCAATTAAGACTGGTCGATAAAATTAATAAATTAGTCAGAGCCTTGTAATATCTGTGCGAATAAATTCGCACCTACATTTATAAAGACCGGGGGACAGTCCCCCTACAGGTACTTAGTATCTCCGGAACGTTTATTTACAGAGTGGACATACATGCAGCTTAAAAAGGCAGACCGAGATAAAAAAAACTCTGGTCTGCCTTTTTAAGCTGCAAAAAGAAAAGGATAATATAGCCGGCTATGGAAGCTTAAGATTAACAAAAAATTTGCCGGTAACGCTGAAAGCAATCCTGTCCGGTAATATCCGATAATGAGTAAAAAGGAGTCGCAGTATGAAAATATTCACTTGGGAAATAAAAATCGGCTTGAGCCTTGTAATATTATCGTCGATTATTTATACGCTTAAATATTTTACCCTGGGCGATCCCCTGAACACTTACATGTATGTTTTTAACGCCGGGGGGTTTTTGCCGCTTAATGTGCTGTTTGTCACTATGGTGATCAACAAGCTGCTTTCTGTCAGAGCGCAGCGCGATAGACTGGAAAAGATAAACATGGTTATCGGCATGTTTTACAGTGAGCTTGGCACTGAAATGCTGGCCCGCTTATCACACAACGACCCCGGCGTCGGCAAGATAAAAGACCATCTCCTGGTGAGTGAAGGATGGACCGATAAAAATTTTAATTCTGTTAAGAAAATTATCAGCGCCCACCATTATCAAACAGATGACAGCAATATCAATTTTGCCATGCTGCACCACTGGCTGAGCAGCAAAAGGGATTTTATCTTAAGGTTGTTAGAAAACCCGGCTTTATTGGAGCACGGCCCCTTTACCGAACTGCTGCGCGCCATGTCCCACCTGATGGACGAACTGAGCCGCAGAAGCGATTTTACCACCTTGCCCGAGACTGATCTTAACCACCTGTTCATGGACCTCAACAGGGTTTACCGCCACCTGGTGATCCAATGGCTCGGCTATATGCATTATTTAAAGAAAAATTATCCGTATCTTTTCTCGTTCGCCATGCGGGTCAACCCTTTTGATGAGAATGCTTCTCCGGTAGTGGGCGAACAGGCATAATTATTTATAAGAGTGCCGGGATAAATTTTGCCAGCAGGTAGACGTCCCCGCTGCCGGCTGCAATCCTGTGTTTTATTTTTTCGGGTACCACCATAGAGACCCCCAGCTCGCAGACGAACTTTTTGCCGGCTATTTCGCCCTGCCCCACACCGCCCAAAATATTGATAAATTCCATTTTGTCGTCGTGCACATGCTCTCCTATTTCAAAGCCGTCTTTGACCCGGATCAGATGACAGCTGAATTTTCCGTCAGACGTATCCCCCTTGACCAGATGTTTCAAAAAGACGCCGGTGAAACTGGGGTGCGGGTGCCATTCAAGCTCCGTTACAGCAAGATCCTGATCAATGTAAACTACTTTGCCTTCACTCAATCCCTTGACAGTTTCGTTCATAAATTTTGCTCCCTTCATACTTTTAACGTGCATTTTTAATAAATTATAACACATTTGCAATTTTGAAGTATTCGCATATCCCAGCATTTTTGTTATAATTCTTATTCTGCGGAACCCTTTGTCAGCGGTTATGGCGACACGAACTATGGTGTGGCGGGGGGAAAAGGCTTTACGGTGACAGTAGTGACAAATGAGGAAAAACTTGACCAGGCAGTAGATATCATCGACAGCACGGCGGGATTGTTTAGGAGATCATTAAAGTCCGGATCTGAAGGAATCGCCAGGTAGTCTCTCAAAACGTTTTTTTGATGTAATTTGATGTAAGAGGGTGGTTTTTATTCTTCAGCGCCTCCTGGCAGAAGGATTTACCAACGTTATGTCGAACGATTAGTTGTTTAAGAACACAAACTTTTATTTCCGGCTTTTTTTGGATACAATGGATGACAGGCGGCTTACCGGTCGCTATAGACTGGGGGGGTTTTTTTGAAACGAGTGGTCAGCGTGAGCTTGGGTTCTTCCAGGCGTGACCATAAGGTAAATATTGAACTGCTGGGCGAAAAGCTGGAGATTGCCCGTGTGGGCACCGACGGCGATTATAAACGGGCGCTGGAACTGCTGGGGGAACTGGACGGCCAGGTCGACGCGATCGGTCTGGGCGGCATTGACGTCTATCTTTTTGTCAAACAGAAACGTTACGCCATTGAGGACGGCTTGAAGCTGATGGAAGCAGTCAAAGTTACGCCGGTAGTGGACGGCAGCGGCCTGAAAAATACCCTGGAGCGGGAAGTGGTCAGAATACTCGCCCGGGAGACAGACCTGCTAAAAGAGGGCGCCCGCGTGATGATGGTCAGTTCGGTGGACCGATTCGGCATGGCCGAGGCGCTGGCCGAAGAAGGCTTCGACATGACTTTTGGTGACCTGATATTT
>JAQVLS010000193.1 GCA_028704035.1 Desulfotomaculaceae bacterium
GTATGGGGCAGATGTATATTAACGACGAGAGGTTTACCGCGTATTACGATAAGTTTGCCCCCGGCCTTGCCTCGTACTATAATGATGCCATTCAAGTTTAGTGTACTAAAAAGTAGCGTCACACATTGACCTTTTTCCCTGCGAGATCTATAGAAAAAAGTAAAATAAATGACAAATAACCTTTCATTAGTGAAGGGTTATTTGTCATTGTAAAAGAAATATATACATTAATCAGTTTAACATGGTGAGGAATAGTGTGAACCGGTATGATCTTATCAAAAAAGTTTGGGTATGCGCGGGTGAGCTGATAGCTGAAAAAGGGTACGTCAGCCCGGTAGACCTTCTGGTAAAAATGGATCGGTTAACGCCGCAACAAGTGGAAGACTGGCGTTTCCGGCGCATTCCGTACCTGGAGCGAGCAGTTATTGGCAATTTGAGCAAGATGAATACGATTTTGCTGGCCCTTCGGGAATTTGCCCGTTCTGCGGAACTGAAACCATCTTTAACCGCTTATATGTCATGGGGGAAAGGGCCCAAGCAGAGATTGCGTTTTTCCAAATACGGGAATCCTTGTGTGGAAGAGAATTATTACACTCACTATGTTACTAAAAGTTTCGGGAAGCCCCGAAAGGAAATAGATGAGTCAGACGCTCATGGCTCAGGAGTACATACTGAAACGACAAAAAATAAGGACAAGAATAAGGATGAAGAGTCATGAAAGAAGGCCATGATTTCAAGCTATTATTGATGGAGATGAACCGGTATGTCCAGGATTACATAGTAGACAGAGGGCTGGCTTATTATGAACAAGGGCTGGTAGAGGATGTCCGAATCAAGGAACCCTGGATCCATGCCACCGTCCTGGGCAATTACGGAGATTATAAAGTCAAGGTTCATATGACCGATTTCAGCAAAAGCCGGTGCGGCTGCCCTTATGATGACTACTGCAAACATATGGCGGCAGTCGTTTATTACTTGATTCGGGAATGCGCTGAACTGCCGGGATACAGTGAACCTGCCGGGTTTTCCCGTGCAGGAGCATCCGGTGAAGCAGGTACTTCCGAAACCCTGGAACAAGAGCCAGACCGTCAACCAGACAATGCTCTTCAACAACTCCTGCGAAACCTGGAGAAAGATGATTTGCTGGAAACCATAACCCGGCTGGTGGAAATCGAGCCATCAACTAAAGAAACACTTCGTCTTATCCTCACTGAGCGTGAACGAAACGTAAATTTACATTCTGACCGGGTTCACCAGTTGGGTCTGTACAGCTCACTCGCTTACCATCAAAAAAGATTCCCGTCCATTTTAAAAGAGTGTGAGTCCATGTTCACCAAGATTGAAGCTGCCGATGAAGACAGCTTTGACAGATATGAATACGGATACCATGATGATGATGGTTATGATGATATGACAGAATGGGATTACACCAAAGGGTTGGAGATTATGCGCCGTTATGGCGAGGAATTATTGAAAATGGTTACCGCAGAACATTACATATCCGGAACTGTGGGCTTGCTGGTCGCGGTGATTGAGATGGATGATTGGATCGACAATTATAGCAATGAATATGGCGAAAGCGAACTTGTAGATTTCTGTTCGGAATTTGAGGATTACCTGTGGGAAGCGTTGGAACGAGTTCGTGATTACCAACTCCGCGACCCGCAAGCTCAAACATTTTTACAGGAACTCATTGATTGGGCTGTGCTTCAATGCAAAAAGCTGGACGATTTATCGATCTGGATCTCTGTTTTGAATAATTGCATCCCGGATAAAAGGTATCTCTGGCATCTAAAGGAAAGGATCATTAAGCTCGACAGGGACTTCTTTCAGAGCGCCCACCTTGATGATGAAAAACACCGCAGTATTTTAGTATCCTGGTGGGTGGAATTGTGTCTATCCTTGGGGCTGGAAGAAGAAGCTAAACAAACTGCGGGCATTCTAGAAGGCTCATCCCAGCCCGAGACTTCCGTGGCGTACAGTTTTGTACGATATTATGAAAAATTGGAGCGCTGGCCTGAGGCGATTGTGGCGATGCAAACCATCTTAAATACTGGTTCCATGATCTCCCCTCACGATTATCAGCACATAGTCCGTTTGTATGAACGATCCGGCAATATGCAGGGAATGAAAGACTGGTACGAAAAATGGTTCCTGTCCTACCCTGACTTTGAACTTTTCAAGCAAAACACTGCCCACATAAAAGATGACACCGATAAAGAAGACAAAATTCTAAGATGGCTGGAACACTTGGAGCAAAAAAGAGAATATATACTTTTAATCAGTATATATCTTAACCACCTGGTTGATATCGATAAAGCCTGGTCCGTATTTCTCAAACACAAGGTCCTGCTCCAGGTGGACGAGCCGGTAATACTCAAACTTTTCAAGACGATGAAAAGCGCTGCGCCGGCAAAGCTGATTCCTGTTTACCGTGAGTTAGCTTTAAATAATATCAGCAACAAGAACCGCCCGGCATACGCCAGGGCGGCCAAGTGGATGAAGGATTTAAGAGAAGTGTGCGGGGTATCCGGAAATGAGGAAACTTGGACAGCTTTTCACAAAAAAATAATGACGGAATACCGCCGGCTCCGCGCCTTAATGGAAGAAATCAGGGCGGCAGGGATTGGACAGCCCTAATAAACAATTCAACAGCTAGCAGATTTATTTTTAGCCGCGAAAATGGACTTAAGGTCTCCGCTGTCGGGTTCGGCGGCATACCCATCCAGCGGGTTTCAGCCGCTGAGACGCCGCCATTATTAACAGGGCCCTGGACATGGGAAAAATGGCCTGAAAATATTCGGGGCATATTACGTTCCAGCGGTGCAGCAGCAATATATTTCCAACATGCCGCTTTGGGACGGTAGCTTTAATTAAGCGGTAATCATAGCGGTGGCCTTGATAAAATAATCAAAGCCGCCGTTTTCCTTGCAATTTGATGTAATACAATGGGTAATTCTTATATCTATAACAAGTCGGGATTTCATAGATAGAAACTAAACTTGACTCCTCCCTTACGGCCGTTCTGCGGAAATCTCGAAACTGCGCAAAATATGAGCCTCACTTACCGTTAAAGATTTTCTACAATTGCCGAAAATTTTTCTAAAGAGGGTTGACGTTCCTTTTAGACAATTGTAAAATATCATTAAAGACATTTGTCTAAAAGGAGTTGATTCAATGAATAAAATGAAAAAACTGCCCGATGCAGAGTTTGATATTATGAAAGTGGTATGGGCGAATGAACCACCTATTACCACCAATATGATTATGGAGCAGTTAGGCAAGAAAAAGAAGTGGAAAGCGCCAACCGTTCTTTCTTTGCTGCTTCGACTGGTAGAACGAGGCTTTGTCAGGACAGAGAAAAACGGTAAAGAACGTACTTACTTCCCCCTTATCGGCAAAGAGGACTACTTGAAATTTGAAACAGGTGACTTTATGGAGCGTTTTCATGGGAATTCTTTTGCCAGCCTGGTTGCTGCCCTGTATGATGGTGACAAATTAAAGGACAGCGACCTTGATCAACTGGCACAGTGGCTGAAAGAAAAGAGGGATTAATGTGGAGGCGTTTATAAGAACCCTACTGGAATGCTCTGTTGCTATGGCGGTAATATCCTTAATCTATATGTATGCTGCGCCTCGCTTATCTAAACGGTATAGCGCTAAATGGCTATATTATGCTTGGCTGATGATTGGGGCAGGTTGGATATTTCCCTTTCGCTTCCGGATTGAGCT
>JAQVLS010000194.1 GCA_028704035.1 Desulfotomaculaceae bacterium
GCCTGTATTCTGCTCTTGAGGTAAGGAGGCGGTAGGGTTCAGTAATTTCTTTTGTAACCAGGTCATCGATCATCACACCTATATAAGCCTCGGACCGGCCCAGAGTAAAAGGCGCCTTTCCCCGCACATACAGGGCGGCGTTAATTCCCGCTACAATACCCTGGGCCGCCGCTTCCTCGTAACCCGAAGTGCCGTTGATTTGGCCGGCTGTGAAAAGCCCGGGCACAGTTTTTGTTTCCAGAGACAGCTTTAACTGGGTGGGCATAATATAATCGTATTCAATGGCGTAGCCGGCCCGCATGATCTCTACCTTTTCCAAACCGGACAAGGTGCGCAGCATGGCCAACTGTACGTCTTCGGGCAGGCTGGTAGACATACCCTGCACATACATTTCCGTCGTGTTTTTTCCCTCCGGCTCAATAAAAACCTGGTGCGCCGGTTTGTCTGAAAATCTTACTACTTTTGTTTCGATAGACGGGCAGTAGCGGGGCCCCCGGCTCTGAATAAGCCCGGTATAAAGGGGCGCCCGATGCAGGTTATCACGTATGATCCGGTGCGTTTCCGCTGTGGTATAGGTGAGCCAGCAGGGTATTTGTTCCCTTTCTTTAATATCCGATATAAAGGAAAAATTATGATTCTTTTTATCACCCGGCTGGACCGTCATACGGCTGAAATCGATGCTGTTGCGGTCAATTCTGGCCGGGGTGCTGGTCTTAAAGCGTTTCAACTGCAACCCCAGTTCCGTCAGGCTGTCGGACAGCGCAATGGCGGGAAATTGCCCGTTGGGCCCGCCAGGAAAAGAAAGGTCGCCGATAATAATTTTCCCTTTTAAATAAGTGCCCGTGGTCAGCACAACTGCTCCGGCTTCAAAAACAGCTCCGGTACTGGTTACAACAGCACCGATCTTTCCCTTTACAGCCACCAGCCTTTCCACCAGCGCCTGTTTCAAAGTGAGTCCCGGTTGCATTTCCAGCGCTTGCTTCATGCCGGACTGATAGCTGTTTTTGTCCGCCTGCGCCCGCAACGCGTGGACAGCTGGACCTTTAGCCGTGTTCAAAAGACGCATTTGGATGGAATGGCGGTCGGTGTTCAGCCCGATTTCGCCGCCCAGGGCGTCTACTTCCCGTACCAGATGTCCCTTGGCTGGACCGCCCACCGCCGGATTGCAGGGCATCAGAGCAATATTATCCAGGTTCAGGGTAAGCATCAGGACACGGCATCCCATCCTGGCCGCAGCTAATCCGGCCTCGCAGCCCGCATGACCTGCCCCGATCACTACAACATCATATTTTCCGGCTGAATACTCCACTTATGCCGCCTCACTTCCCGATACAAAAATCGGTGAATATCCTGTCCAATAGATCCTCCGTTACCGTGGATCCTGTTATTTCACCCAGCGCCTCCCAGGCCGCCCTGATATCAATGGCGATTATGTCAATAGGAACGCCTCTTTCAATGCCTGCCTGCGCATCCGTCAGATGAGCCGCCGCTTTTTCCAACGCATGCTTGTGCCTTACGCTGCTTACCAGGACGTTATCAGAATTTGCTATCCGTCCTTCCAGCACCATTGAAAAAATTATTTTTTTTAGTTGGTCCAGACCGGTACCTTTTTGGGCTGAAATCCATAAAACCGGCCTTCCTGCCGCGTGTGCGGCTACCTTGTTTTGGTCAATCTTTTTTTCCGCAATGTCTGCTTTATTTATAAGAAAGATTGTTTTTTTGTCTCCCACCGAATCAATAATCGCCAGGTCTTCTCCTGTTAATTTCCTTGCGGCATCTAGGACCAGGAGCACGAGGCCGGCTTTTTCTATTGCCTCGTTTGTCTTTTTGATGCCGATCTTTTCAATAATATCTTCTGTCTCATGCAGCCCCGCCGTGTCAATTATTTTTAGCGGAAGGCCATCGATATTTATTATTTCCTCTATGATATCCCTTGTTGTACCTGGTATATCAGTAACGATAGCCCTGTTTTCCCGCAACAGGGCGTTGAGCAGGGATGACTTGCCCACGTTGGGCCGGCCTATAATAATCGTGCTGATCCCTTCCCGATATATTTTTCCGGCATCGGCGCCCTTGATTAATTCCTGCAGCTCTCCGCTGATTTCACCGCTGCACAGCGCTATTTCTTTCATATTTCTTTCTTCTAAATCCTCATCAGGAAAATCAATGTTTGCCTCTATCTGAGCCAGCTGACTCAAAAGCTTATCCTGTAAGACATAAATTTTTTCAGAAAGTACCCCTTTGAGCTGGCCTGCCGCCAGCTTTAACCCACTTTCTGTTTTGGCGCGAATTATATCTATTACAGATTCCGCCTGGGCCAGGTCCATCCTGCCGTTTAAAAAAGCTCTCATGCTAAATTCGCCTGGTTTGGCCAAACGCGCCCCCGCAGCCAGCGTTAATTCCAATATCTTTTTCAAGGGCAGCGCTCCCCCGTGACAGTTAATCTCTACTACATCTTCTCGCGTATATGTATGGGGAGCTTTCATATAACCTAAAAGGACTTCATCTACTACCTCTCCGGCAAAATCATAAATATGGCCGTAAATAAGTCTGTTACCTGCAGCGTCAGCCCATTCTCCTTTTCTGGCCCTAAATATTTTTCCGGCAATTTCAACAGCCGCCGGTCCGCTTACCCTGACTATACCGATGCCCCCTTCGCCCAAGGGAGTGGAAATCGCGGCAATAGTGTTTTCAAACAAAGCGCCGTCCTCCGGTGTCATATTTTTAAAAAACCCAGCGGTTCCACTTCCCGCTGGGTTTTTTTTATTTCTTGGGGGATATTATAATTTTGCGGTAAGGTTCCTCCCCTTCACTAAAAGTGTATACGTCGTCCTTTCCCTGCAGGGTAGTGTGTATAATGCGCCGTTCTTGTGGGCTCATTGGTTCCAAAACTACATTTCTTCCTCTTTGTCTGGCTTTATCCGCCAGTTTTAGAGCTAGCCTCTGCAGAGTTTTTTCACGCCTTTCGCGATATCCCTCTATGTCAATAATTATTTTTTTTCTGATTTCTTGATTTTTATTCACCGCAAGGTTGAGCAGGTACTGCAAGGCGTCAAGCGTCTCGCCCCGCCGTCCGATTAAAATACCTAATTCAGTTCCTTCCAGGTTTACAAACATAGCTTTATCATTTTCTGAAATATTTATTTTAATATCAAGATCCATGGTCTGAAAAATATTTTCCAGTAAACTGGAGGCTCTTTTAAGCGGATTATCTTTAAGTGTCACCTTTACCTTGGCTGGTCTTACTCTAATGAAACCAAATATACCCCTGGAGGGTTCTTCCAGTACGTTCACTTCTATTTCGTCTCTGGTGGCGTTAAGCTCTTTCAATGCCTTATCGACGGCCTCGTCCACTGTTTTCCCTATTTTTTCGACAAATTTCACTTTCCGCCAACCTCCCCTTTCAACGGCAGGGTTTGTTTGTTGATAAAATACTGTTGAACGATGCTGGCCAGGTTGAACACAACCCAGTACAGCACCAGTCCGGCTGGTATAGTGGTTGATATCCACCCGATAAACACCGGCATGGTGTACATCATCATTCTTTGTGTCGGATCATTGCCTGTCATCGTCATCTTTGATTGAAAATAAGTTGTTACTCCCGCCAAAACAGGTAATAAGAAAGGATCCTTGTCAGACAAGTTTGGCAGCCAAAAAAAAGTCGCATGAGCTGGATTTACATAGTCAAAAGT
>JAQVLS010000195.1 GCA_028704035.1 Desulfotomaculaceae bacterium
ATTATCGGCATTGCAGTCCTGGATCACATAATTATTGGAGACAACAAATTCATTAGTCTTAAGGCCCATGGTTTAATTTAGATGACTAAAAGCAGCAAATTTTTTTTAGAAAGGGGCCGGATGATGCGCATCGGTCTGTTTTCGAAAGATATGGGGATGGATTTAGGCACGGCCAACTCCCTGGTGTATGTTAAAGGAAAAGGAATTGTAATACGCGAACCCTCGGTGGTGGCAATCCAGAAAGATACAGGCCAGATTCTGGCTGTTGGTGAGGAAGCCAAAAAAATGATTGGCCGCACTCCCGGAAACATTGTTGCCATAAGGCCGCTTAGAGATGGGGTTATAGCAGACTTTGATATAACGCAGAGCATGATCAAATATTTCATCAATAAGTCCTTGAGAGGACGTACTTTTATGGTTCGCCCCAGGGTAGTGGTAGGTGTACCGTACGGGGTTACCGCCGTAGAAGAAAGAGCGGTGCGGGAGGCGGCTCTCCAGGCCGGCGCCAGAGAAGCCTACCTGATTGAAGAGCCTATGGCTGCGGCAATCGGGTCAGGGTTGCCGGTCCATGAGCCCACAGGAAATATGATTGTTGATATTGGCGGGGGTACAACCGAGGTAGCGGTTATTTCCCTCGGCGGCATTGTTACCAGCCGTTCTATCCGGATTGCCAGCGATGAAATGGACGATGCGATCATTAGCCATGTTAAACGTACATACAACCTGATGATCGGTGAGCGCACGGCTGAACAAATTAAAATAATAATTGGTTCAGCCTATCCCTCGGAGACAATCGAAACCGAAGAGGTACGAGGGCGTGACCTGGTTACAGGACTGCCAAAAACCGTCCAAATTACTTCGGCTGAAATATACAAGGCTCTTTCAGAACCGGTAGCCAGTATTATTGAAGGGATCAAGAACACTCTTGAAAACACCCCGCCCGAACTGGCGGCAGATATTATGGACCGCGGCATTGTTATGGCCGGGGGCGGTTCCCTCCTGCGCGGTCTGGACCGCCTGGTCATTGAGGAGACGGGCATGCCTGTGCACCTGGCGGATGAACCACTGTTGGCAGTGGCATATGGCGCGGGACGGGTCCTGGAAAATATCGATGTGTTGCGCAGGGTGCTGATCCAGCCGAAAAGAGTGTCGTAAAAGTAAAACCTATTTACAAACCGGTATGGATGTCTATCCCAGGGTATAGAATTGTAGGTGCAGCTTCAGCCGCACATCTTTGGCGGGGTAAATCCCTTATAGAATGGGGACATACCTCTCTCTGCAACATTGTATCGTTGCGTGATACCAGACAGCGGAACGGGGACACGCCTCTCCTTGCGGGTATTCATTTGTGGTAGGAGGTATGTCCCCATTCATAATTTGGCATATCTTTATTTTTAAATTGAGGAGTGAAGCGGGTGCGTTGGGCAACTGCTAAAAGACTGTTTTTGCTAGCCGTTTTGGTAGCGGTCACCCTGGCGGCTATGCGTTGCACAGTCCCTGAACGGATAGGGCTGACATCTTCGGAATCCAAATTTCGGGATATGCTTGCGCCGGTGCAGAACGGTCTGACCTGGCTGGGCAGACAAGGGCGATATATTATTTCCCTACCGGTTTCCATGGTCGGCGCCGCAGCGCGCTGCCAAGAACTGGAGCATGAAGTAGAACGCCTGGAAAGCGAGAAAATTCAATTTAACGAATATTTGATTGAAAATCAACGCCTATCGGCACTGCTGGACTACAAGAAAGTCATGGCCGGGAATTATAATTCCTTAATAGCATCCGTGATCGGCAGAGATCCGGGAAACTGGTTCGGCACTATAACTCTCAATCGGGGATCTAGTGAGGGTATAAGAGAAAATATGAGTGTCCTTACGCCGGAGGGACTGGTAGGCAGGGTGATCGCTGTTTCCGCCTCTACCTGTGAAGTCCTGTTGATTACAGACCCCCGCAGCGGCGTTGGTTCGTTGGTGCAGGACACACGCACACCGGGAATAGTCGAAGGAGTAGCCGGCGCTGCCGGGATAGCCAGAATGATCCATCTTCCCAACAATGCCCTGGTTGAAACAGGACAGGCGGTTGTTACTTCCGGTCAAGGCAGTTTATTTCCAAAAGGTATACCGGTTGGGAGAATTAATAATGTCCAGAATGAACCTTCGGGGCTTTTTTTAAGCGCTGAGATATCTCCTTTTGCAAATTTAAACAATTTAGAAGAAGTAATAATTGTAACGTTTGTACAGCCCGAGACCCCTACCCCGAGTGCGGGAGGTTAGGATATGCGGTTTGTCCTTTACCCGCTCCTGTTTGGGGTAATCATAATTTTACAGTCTACAGTCCTGGAAAATGTGGCCATAGCGGGGATTAAGCCTGACCTCGTTATGCTTATAGTAATTCTGAACAGTTTCTTCCTTGGAACCAGAGCGGGGGCTTTTTTAGGGTTCACCGGAGGGATTGTCGAGGATCTGTTTTTAGGAAGCTATATCGGCTTAAACGCTCTGGCGAAAATGACTGCGGGTTATCTGGCGGGCGCCGCCGGTGGACGCCTCTATAGGGAAAACATCCCGATTGCCACCATTGTTATATTTTTTACCTCACTGGCTGGTTTGATGGTCAACTACCTGCTTCTGCTTTACCTGGATATCACTATTGCTCCCTTGCACGCTTTGCTCAGAGTTGCTCTGCCGACTGCGGCATATACTGCGCTGCTGGCGCCTTTCGTTTTCTGGCGTATCTTTCGTTACAATCAGAACCGGAGCAGGGAGCTATAACAGCCCTGAGACATAGGCCGTACCATTTCCCACGTCTCACATCTTACATCCTATATAATCCTATAATCGAGGGAGAGGGATAATGGAAAGAAATTTTATGGAGAAAAAAATGCGGATATACCTGATTGTTGTCAGCGTATTTTTTTCTATTCTAGTATTAAGATTAGTCTATTTACAGCTTCTGCAAAATGACAAATTTTCAACTCTGGCCAGAGAAAACCGGATCAGGCTGGTAACCATCACAGCGCCCCGCGGTGAGGTGTTTGACCGGAACGAGGTGAAACTGGTCGGCAACCAGCCTGTTTACACCTTATCTCTGGTAAACCTTGGACGCAAGAATATCGATAGCGTAGTAGAGAAGCTTGCCGCTATTCTTGGCGTAGATCCCCGGGAAATACAGCAAAAAATTGACCAGCAAAAACTCTATTATGAACCTGTTAAAGTAGCTTCCATGATCCCGCTCGATGTTGTCACCCGGATCGAGGAGCAGCGAATGGAACTGCCTGGTGTGGAAATTTATGTTGAACCGTTGCGGGAATACCCGAACGGGAACCTGCTGACTCACGTGATGGGATATGTACGCCAGATTAACGAGGAACAGCTGGCGGCGAACAAGGATAAAGGTTACAAAATGGGGGATCCTTACGGTCAAACCGGACTTGAAAATAGCTATGAACAATACCTACGGGGCCAGGACGGCGGACGTCAGGTGGAAGTGGACTCCATGGCCAGGCCGGTACGGGATCTGGGGATAAAGGAACCGGTGCCTGGTAATAACCTGGTGCTTACCATTGACTATAAAGTGCAGAAAGTGGCCGAGGAAGCTCTGGTCAGAGCCTCCCAGCAAGCAATTAAGGAGGGCTATGGAGAAGCCAGAGCAGGGGCGGCGGTAGCTCTT
>JAQVLS010000196.1 GCA_028704035.1 Desulfotomaculaceae bacterium
CTCTGGGCTTCAATGTGATGCAGAGCTACACTCCATTTCTTTTGGGCGAATAACATAGTTTGCAGGATCCCCGGACTCCTGATTCAATAGATTGGATTTGATATGTACAAAGATATAGACATGCCATGGGTACGTGGGGAAAACCCTGCTGAACAACCTGGCCAGATCCGCACAGTGCTCCCGCTGTGCCCATTTAGACGTTATCCCGGCCGGCAGGATTTGTTTTCCGGTTTCTTTTTTTAAACCGGAGATTAGTTTTTCTACCAGCTCGACACCCCTGCTGTTTGATGGGGTTTGCCTCCTGGCACTTAGATATCTGGCAAAGACCAGGGCCGGCTCTTCGCCCTTATAATATCCGGGAATGGATGCCTCCAGCTTCATTCCGGCGTCCCCAAAAGTGTTTTTCCACCTGGTAACGCACTTGAGCCATATTTTGTCAAGGCCTTGTGCCCTAGCCTTTCCCGTAAGCACCTGCACCATTTCCTCTGCGCCGGCGGCCCTGATTAGATTAAATCTATAAACGGTTATCCGTCTGTTGAACGGAGATACAAGAATGCGGCAGTTAAAACTGCGGCCTGTAATATCTCTCCAGCTATCTTGACCCGGTTGCGCCAGGATTTTTATGCTAGCAGTCATGTGCTTTACCTTTATGAATAGTATAGCGGGCCTTACGGGTGTTGCCTTCCGGTACCAGGCTGATCATTCGATTTTTTGGATCAAACAGCTTTTGTAATCCGATCGGTTCATGCTTTACACGGAGTTTCTTACATATTGTACAGGTGGGTGGACAAACAGTGTTAGCATCATTTTGGGGTTCCTCATAGACACATATGACCCCTTCGTAATTACGCAATACAGTTTTTGTATTAGTTATAGACAGCTGATAATTTGGCAGGACCGGAATTTTACCTCCTCCTCCCGGCGCGTCCACTACATAACTGGGAACGGAAAAACCGGAAGTATGTCCGATTAAAGCCTCCATGATTTCTATCCCTTTAGCCACAGGGGTACGGAAATGTTCAATACCGCGCGACAGGTCACATTGATAAAGATAGTATGGACGTACACGGTTTTTTACCAGGAGGTGTCCCAGTTTTTTAATAATTATCGGGCAGTCGTTGACGCCCCTCAGCAAAACTGTCTGGTTGCCCAAAGGAATACCGGCATCGGCCAGTTTGGCCAGCGCCCGTTTAGAATCAGGGGTAAATTCACGCGGGTGGTTAAAATGGGTATTGATCCAGACCGGGTGGTATTTTTTGATCATCCTGACCAGTTCATCAGTTATGCGCTGCGGCATCACTACCGGAGTGCGGGTTCCGATGCGGATTACCTGTACATGGGGTACTTCCCTCACTTTGCGTAGGACCCTTTCCAAGCGGGCGCTGGAAAGGATCAGGGGATCTCCTCCCGACAGCAGGACATCGCGGATTTCGGGGTGGTCTTTAATATAAGCAATACCCCGGTCAATATCCCTATCAGTAATACATGTGTTTTGATCACCCACTTTACGTTTGCGCGTGCAGTGACGGCAGTACATGGAACACTCTTTCGTCACCAGAAGCAGTACCCGGTCGGGATAGCGGTGAGTCAACCCCGGCACGGGGGAATTAGAGTCTTCGTATAAGGGATCGTCCATATCGCCGTGCCCCTCAATTAATTCCCGGTGGTCTGGAATACACTGCATACGAATCGGGCACCACGGATCTTTTTTATTCATCAGCGATGCGTAATAAGGAGTAATAGCCATGGGAAAGACGTCACAGGCTTTATGAATGTCCTTTTTTTCATCATCAGTTAAATCAATGTATTGTGACAGTTCTTCTACCGACTGAAGACGATGCTGCATCTGCCATCGCCAATCCGACCGGTCCCCAGTCTCTTTTAGTTTAAGCGATAAGATTTTTGCATTCATATGATGGTTTATGCCCCCCCCTATTTATTTCCCCGGAACAACTTATTACAATAATGTAACTAAATATGGATAAAAAGGAAGTAGGGCAAAAAATAAAAATGACCGGAAGGATCCGGCCATTTAATAGCCCAATTCTTCCCTTTTACGCCTACGAGGTTAGCTGACGGATTCGGGCTAAGGGTAGCCCTACGAGCTCAGAGGCCGGTTGTTGGAAATCGCTCTGGGAGATCTTCTCCCTAAATGCTGACTTGCGATTTTTACTGCTGGCCTCGAAGTCGATTCACCCCGAAAAAAATGGGTCCCCCGCTTCTTAACATAAGAATTAGGCGAAAAAATATTTATTGTTATAAATTACCTACAACCCATTATAGCACATGAAGTTGTCGGCTGCAATATGGAAAAGGGCTATATATCCAGGTTCTTATAGAAAAAAAGAGATTTTTATGTTATGATAATCGACAATAATTTTATGTTATGTGGGGTGAAAAGTAATCATAGGGGAGCAGATGGAAATGTTCTTAGCCGGGATTAAGGAATGGTTTGCGCCCGGGGTTCTGCAAAATTTATTGGGTGATCTGATCCTGTCCCTGGCAGTATTGATCTCAACTTACATACTAATAAAAATATTTTCCTGCATTATAGACCGGTTGCTTAGGGAGGGCAGGATTGACGGTGGTGAACAAGCTGCTGAAAAGGGGGCGATTTCCGGCAGCTTTGTCCGTTCGGTGCGTATTTTGCTGCAGACACTTCTTCTTTACGGCGGTTATTTTATTGCGGCGATCATTGTCCTGGATGTCTTTGATTTTAAAATTGTTTCATCTGATCAGCTAAAGTTTTTGGGGGTTAAAACGATACAAATTGTCGGCGTGGTGGTCGGGGCGAAACTGATTATAAATTTAGGGCAACTGGCAGTTAAGCAGTTTTTTGAAAAACACAAACAAGAAGAAGACAACGAAAACTTTACAGAAAATCGCCGGACCGAGACTCTGAAAAAATTGCTGCTCAGCGTGATTACTTATATAATATTTTTCATTGCCTTTATTATGGTACTGCAAATATTCAACGTTAATACCAGCGCTATTCTGGCCAGCGCCGGTATCCTGGGCCTGGCGGTGGGGTTTGGCGCCCAAAACCTGGTCAAGGATGTGATTAGCGGGTTTTTTATATTATTTGAAAACCAGTTTAACGTTGGTGAATATGTGGTAATCGACGAGGTGGAAGGCACTGTGGAGGAAATCGGGCTGCGCACCTGTAAAATACGCCAGTGGACCGGTCAGCTTAATATTATACCGAACGGGGAAATCACCCGTGTGACCAATTACAACAGGGGGCCGATGTTGGCCCTGGTAATAGTTGGTATAGCTTACGAAGAAGACATCGATCAGGCAATAGCGGTTTTGAGACAGGAGTGCGAGGCCGCCTTCCGGGAAATAAAGGCGATTATTGACCTGCCGCAGGTGCTGGGTGTTACGGATTTAAATGACTCATCGGTAAACATCTGTGTCGTAGCGCCATCCGTGCCGGGAGAATACTGGGGTGTCGAAAGAGAACTGCGCAGGCGCTTTAAAAACGTTCTGGACCGGGCGGGCATTGAAATTCCCTATCCTAGGCGGGTGCTTTACCAGCGAAATGGAGGAAACAATAAAGAAAAATAACTCTCTGTCATGTGCAGGTATTATGTTATACTCAGCCAGTTGAAGCAACGGTTGACAAAATAGGCAACAAGAGAACCGGAATGCCTCCGGTTCTC
>JAQVLS010000197.1 GCA_028704035.1 Desulfotomaculaceae bacterium
GTCGGCTGTAAGCAGAAAAATAACTGCTGACAATAAGGAGGCTATAAAATCAGCAGTTGATCACACAGAAAAATATATAGACTGGCAAAACATATTGCATGCTCTGCAGTAAAGATCACTATTTCATTAATTTAAGTTCGGAGCGGCCTTGTTCGATCTGACTCGATATTTTGCCCAGGCTTTCCAGCAGGTTCACCAAAATATCGTCGGCATAGTCTTTGGCTCCTTCGCGGATTTCCATAGCAACGGACTCGGCTTTGGCCAGAATTTCTTCAGCGTTGGTTCTCGCCTGGCGGACTACCTCACTGTCGTCGGCCTTTTCTTCAATCTGCCTCTGGGCGTCGTCCATAATACGCATGGCTTCTTTTTGGGAATCGTGCAAGACTTTTTCCCGCTCCTGAATAATCCACTTGGCCTGGCGGACCTCCTCAGGCATGGTTGTCCTGATGCGGTCCAAAAGATCAAGCAGGCGGTCCTCTTCCACCATTACTTTTCTAGTAAAGGGTATTTTACCGCTATTTTCAATTAGTTCTTCCAATTCGTTCAGGGAATTCAGCAGATCCACTTTACTATCTATACCCCCCAAATTTATTTGTTCCTCATTTTCTCTTTCAGTCTCTGTTCCACCGCCGGTGGCACCAGTCCATTTACTGAACCGCCAAAAAAGGCTATTTCCTTAACTGTTGTGGAATTTATGAAGGAATATTCCGCTCTGGTCATTAAAAAGACTGTTTCCAGGTGACAGGCCAATTTCTTATTTGTAAGCGCCATCCGAAACTCATTCTCAAAATCCGAAATCACCCGGAGTCCCCGTACAATTGCCTTGGCCTTGTGCTCAATGGCATAATGTATAGTCAAGCCATTAAACATGTCCACTTCCACATTGGAATAGGGCTTGAGAACTTCTTTCAACAATTCAACCCGTTCCTCAGGACTGAACAATGGTTTTTTGGTCGTGTTCCAGGAAACCGCTACTATTAACTTGGAAAACAATAAAGAAGCCCTTCCGATGATGTCCAGGTGCCCTAAAGTCACCGGATCAAAACTGCCTGGATATATTGCAATTCGCAATCTAGTTTCCCTCCCCGGCATTTACTTGATATCGGTAAAATGAAAGGAAAGTATCACCATACTTTTCCTGTCGAACCATTTCCAGTTCTTCTATATTCCGGGGTAAGCGGTAGTTTTTATTACTTTCCACAACAACCATCCCATCAGCCTGCAAAAGCTTGTGTCGTACTATGCCGGCCAGCGTGCCTGTTTCATAATCTTTAAGGTATGGCGGATCAAGAAAAATTATATCAAACAGTTTATTTTCAATGCCCAGCCGGGATAAAACTGTCGTGACTTCCCCGTGGATCAACCGGATTTTCCCGGCAAATCCGGCAACACACAGGTTTTCTCTTATTATATGTAAAACCTTGCCATTAATCTCGACAAAAACCACATCGGCAGCGCCACGACTTAAAGCTTCTATGCCGATGTTCCCACTTCCTGCAAAGAGGTCTAGAAAATTGCAGTCCAATACGCTGTTTCCCAGAATATTAAAAAGCGCCTCTTTAACCCTGTCCGATGTTGGTCTTACTCCCAATCCCGCGGGGGTTTTAAGTTTACGCTTCTTGGCCGAACCAGCAATAACGCGCAGAATGAAAATCCCTTCCTTTAGTCTGATATTATAGCATAATTAAGCAGGAAAATCGATTTATTTCGGCAATTTGAAATATCCATCAGTTTTATTTCTGCATAGCGGACCATTAAAAGGATACCCTAAATGCAACTGAAACAAAATGGAGGTTTGTAATATTGGATATTGATTTTTACAGGAATAACAATATTAGTGTTGACCTGGCCATTGAAGCCCACGATATTGTGCGCGGGCAGCTGGGAACGGAAATCCCGGGGGCTGTTGTCGATCGTCATAAGTTTCCAAGCGCGACCGTGACCACTGTCAAGGTGGTGGAAGAACAAGCGGCGCAGATGATGGGCAAACCCGTGGGTACATACATTACTATTGAAGCTCCCGCTATCAGAGATAACAACCGCATCGCCCAAAAAGAAGTGGCTGAAGTCCTGGCCCAGCAACTGTCATCACTGTTCAATCTGCCGGAAAACGCCAATATACTGATTGTCGGCCTGGGTAACCGGCAGGCCACGCCGGATTCGCTGGGTCCCAAAGTAGTAGAACAGACTATAGTGACACGGCATCTGTACAGATACGCCCCGGAAGAATTAAAAGGAGGCATGCGCTCTGTGAGCGCAATGGCGCCGGGTGTACTGGGCATAACAGGCATCGAATCGGCTGAAATAATCAAAGGTGTGGTGGAAAGAATTCAGCCGGAGCTGATTATTGCCATAGATGCTCTTGCTGCCGGCAGCGTCGACCGGATCGGCACGACTATTCAGATTGCGGACACCGGTATAAGCCCGGGTTCAGGCATAGGCAACAAGCGTACCGGAATAAACAGAGAAACGATGGGAGTACTGACCATCGCCATCGGGGTCCCCACCGTGGTGAACGCTGCCATTATCGCACAGGTCACGTTAGAACACTTCCTGGAAAAGCTTAAAACAAACCCGATGTTGAATCAGATCCAGCAAAGCGTCATGCCGGACTATGCCCAGGGAATAATAAATGATATTTTGAGTCCTTTCGGCGGAAACCTGATGGTTACTCCCAAAGAGGTTGATTCACTGATTCTGGATACCTCTAAAATTGTCGCCGGCGGCATATCTATGGCGCTTCACCCTGCCATAAGTACGGAAGAATACAGCATGTACCTGAACTAAAAATCTAAATAAAAAAATTGCAAGCAGTATTAATAACCGCTTGCATTATTAAATATTGGAGGTGGGATGGCAATTTATTAAATATCATCATCTTCTAGCAAAATAGTTGGGCCAGGTGACAAATACATGAACTAAACCTTAGGATATGAGGAAAAACTGGATTCCTTAATTTTTATATTTAACCACCCCCCTGTTATTTGTTGTTATTAGTATAAATCAAAACAAAACTTATATACCAGTGAAATGTTTCTTCAAAATCCATGGCAAGGATCCTATAAATATGAATATAAATGTAAATCAATATCAATTCTTTAAACAATTAATTCATTTTTCGAATAGTTTTAACCTCCGCTAATGTCAATGCCTTTCCCGAACCTGGATCTCATCTCTGCCAGCAGCGCCCTGCCGCCGGCGCTTTTGAAATAAGGATCCTTTCGCACCAGGGTTTGTGCTTCTTCCCTGGCTCTCTCCAGTGTCTTCCAGTCACGCAGCAAGTCGGCGATTTTGAATTCAGGCAGGCCGGACTGGCGGGTACCGTGAAACTCACCCGGTCCGCGCAGGCGCAGGTCCTCTTCCGCCAGAACGAAACCGTTCGCAGTCCTGGTCATCGCCTGCAGGCGGGCGCGGCCTTCTTCGGTTTTGGGACTGGCAATGAGGATGCAGTATGACTGGTGGCTGCTCCGCCCCACTCTGCCCCGCAGCTGGTGCAACTGGGCCAGACCGAAACGGTCCGCATCCATGATCATCATCACCGTGGCGTTGGGAATATCTACCCCGACTTCGATTACTGTAGTAGAAACGAGTACCTTTATATCTCCCTGGCGAAAGC
>JAQVLS010000198.1 GCA_028704035.1 Desulfotomaculaceae bacterium
AATCCGACCACCGCGTGACCGCTTTCATGATAGCAGACCAGCCACTTTTCCTTCTCGCTGATTACTTTTGACTTCTTTTCTGGCCCGGCTATTACCCGCTCAATTGAATTTTCCAAATCAGCCATGGTGATCTTTTTCCGGTTCTGCCTGGCGGCCAAAAGCGCCGCTTCATTGGTCAGGTTGGCCAGGTCAGCTCCGGTGAAACCCGGTGTGCGGCGGGCCAGTACTTCCAGGTTTACTTCTTCTTCAACGGGCTTGCCGCGCATGTGGACTTTAAGGATTTCTTTGCGTCCGTTGACATCCGGCGAGTCCACCACCACCTGCCGGTCAAAACGCCCCGGTCTGAGCAGGGCCGGGTCCAGAATATCCGGCCGGTTGGTGGCCGCCAGGATAATAATGCCCTCGTTGGGTGAAAAGCCGTCCATTTCCACGAGAAGCTGGTTGAGCGTTTGCTCACGCTCGTCGTGCCCGCCGCCAAGACCGGCGCCGCGCTGACGGCCCACCGCGTCAATTTCATCCACAAAAACAATGCAGGGGGCGTTCTTCTTGGCCTGGTCAAAGAGGTCGCGCACCCTGGAAGCGCCCACGCCCACAAACATTTCCACAAAGTCAGAGCCGCTGATACTGAAAAAAGGCACTCCCGCTTCGCCTGCCACCGCCCTGGCCAGCAGGGTCTTGCCCGTGCCGGGCGCACCGAAAAGCAGCACGCCGCGGGGGATCTTGGCGCCCAATTCCTGAAACTTTTTCGGGCTTTTCAAAAACTCAACAATTTCCTCCAGCTCTTCTTTAACCTCATCCGCCCCGGCCACATCAGCAAAGGTGACCTTCTTCTTGTCGTCGGTCTGCAGCCTGGCCCGGCTCTTGCCGAATGACATGACCCGGTTGCCCCCGCCTTGAGTCTGCTGCATCAGGAAAAAGAACAGGAATACTAAAAGAAGAATGGGCAGCAGGGTTGAAAGCAGGCTGGCCCACCATCCTGGCCGGGGAGGCTGATCACTGGTCCATACCACATTCTTTTCTTCCAAAATGGTGAACAAGGCGGTGTCTACTGCGGGGCCCTTGGTTTCAAATTGTATGCCGTCGATTTTTTCACCCGATATTAAGTTGGTCCCGCCGTCTGACTGAATCAGGACCGACTTTACCTGTCCCTGGTTCACAATTTCAAGAAAGTCGCTATACTTAATTTGCTCGGGTAAATTCCCCGGAGGCGTCGTATATCTAAGCAAGGCGATAATAACCAGAACGATTAGCAAATATATGCTCAGGTTCTTTATTACCTTGTTCACAAGGCCACTCCCCCCCTAAAAAATGCAATGAATCATAAATACTATTTTAACTTATTTCGGCTTCTGTTACAATAACAAGCTTGGTTTGCCCGGGTTTACTTTCATATGCAACATTCTTTTAGTGCTGCCGCCTATTTTCCACTTTTCCCCGGGCCTGACCCCGGCTACCCAGATAATTTCCTGCGGGGTGCATATGAGCGGGATACGGTCTCTTTCTTCACGCGGAATTTTTTGCTTGATAAAAAAATCTTTTAATTTTAATGCAGAAGCCTGGCCATAAGGATGAAAAACATCACCGGCCAGACGGCGCCTCACAAATATGTCGCGCGGCAGTTTGTCAAAGTCCAGCAAGGCCTCGCTTTGCGGCAGGGCGCGGGGGTTGCAATCCTGCTCTTTGCTATACAACCTGGCTTCGATAGAGATGTCGATCTCCGGGATATAGGTCGTCCCCGGCGCCTGCAGTTGATATATGTAGTCCGGCACATCTTTTTTCGCCGGTATTGCCTTCAATTCCAGGGCCGCATAGGTCCTAACGGCAACCACATGGCCGGGCATAACCGCCTGTGAACCTGTTGTCCCGCTATTAATTAGATTCAGCGCCGCCTCTACATGTTGAAAATCCTGGCTACCCGTGTCGCCGGATACAGACTGCCAGGCCAGGCGCAAAATCCTGCGCTTTAGCGCCAGCGGTACCCGGGCAAGGCTCTCCAGGCTTAATGTAATATGCCCGGCGTTCTCCGCCAGCAGCGCCTCCTGAAATGCTTTTGTCGCAAGTTGATCAAGATAGATGTCTTCTGCCCGGCATATTTCACCAAGCCTCAGCAGGGCCGGAACAATCTCCGGGTTGTATTCTTTTTCCAGCAGCGGCGTCAGGCTTAACCTGATTTTGTTTCTGGTGTATACAGGCTTTAGATTGGATGCGTCCAGCCGGAAAGCCAGATCCATCTCGCTGCAGAAGCTTATGATTTCAGAACGCCGCACATTTAAAAGGGGCCTGACATATATCCCGTCGCGGACGGGCAGGATCCCTTTCAGCCCCCCCGTGCCTGACCCTCTTAAAAAATTAATCAGGATCGTCTCAGCCTGATCATCCGCCTGGTGGGCCAGGGCCACTTTGGACGCTCCCACCCGGCCCGCACATTTAAGAAAAAATTTATAACGGACTTCCCGGGCGGCTACCTGGTTTGACAGACGGCGCCGCCTTCGGTATGACGGGACATCGATAGATTCCACCGTGACAGGCAAACCGTAACGCCGGGCGGTTTCAGCAACAAAATAAGTGTCCGCTTCCGACTCCTCCCCGCGAAACATGTGGTTTAAATGCGCCACGTGCAGGGATATCCCCAGTTCGTCTTTTAAAAGGTATAACATATGCAGGAGCGTTATTGAATCAGGTCCGCCGGACACGGCAACCAAAATCTTATCGCCGCGCTGCGCCATGCGGTGGCGCGATATATAATCCCTGACTTTCTGGATTAGGCTTATCTTTCCCATAATTAACACCTCGTTATTCCACACTGTCAGGGGCTTTTCCTGCCGTATTTCATTAATGTGCCAACAAAATTAGCTGTATTCTACAAAAAAATCCAGAAAGGGCCATCGTCCACACCTTTGCTATAACTGCTGACATCTTTATTAATATCATAAAAACACTATAAAATATAGGCGCAAAAAAAAAAAGGGGGGAACGGCACGGGGAAAAAGGGGACGGGGACACATCCCTTTTATGGGTAATGCTTTGGGGCCGGGGTTTAGTGGAACGGGGACACATCTCTTTTATGGGGTTGTATCGTTGCATGGAACCAGACAGTGGAACGGGGACACATCTCAGCTTGCGGGTATTCCTTTGGGGTGAAGATATGTTCCCCGATTGGAATAGCGTAGGTGCGGCTAACCGCATGTTTTGAGCGGGCTAAAGCCCGCCCTACATGAGGAGGCATATCCCCTGATTAGTATTTTAAGTAACGCTGTTTTGTTACCCTTGCCACCAGAACAGTCATATCGTCGGGGACCCGGCCGGCTCCCCCCGACCCGGTCTGGGACAGTTTTAAAAACAGCTCCGCTACCTCCTGCGGCTGCATATCCATCACGTCGGACAAAATCCCGGCCAGCCATTCTTCCCGGTCACCCTCCCCCTTGCAGGAGTCCAAAACACCATCAGTTACCATCACCAGCAGGTCCCCCGGCTCTAAAACCCGGCTTACAGTAGACACTTCTATGTCATCTACGATACCTACCGGCAAGGAGCTGGCTTTAATTATTTCCACCTGCCCGCCGTGGACAAAGAAAGTAGCAACAGCGCCGATTTTAACAAAATCAATCTG
>JAQVLS010000199.1 GCA_028704035.1 Desulfotomaculaceae bacterium
CACTGTCTCCATAACCATATCCTGTGGAACCTTTCAGGTGAAATTCACTTACCCGGGCTTGGCGAAATGCCGCCAAGACCTTGGCATGGTTTAACATCGCCCTCTCATCAATAAGACGGTAAACGGGTTCAACGCTACGTTCAACTTCTTTAGCAAGTGTTTCCAGGCTAATACTCATATATTATTTATCCCCTCATAAATAAACCTTAAAAATCCAACATATTTAAATTTGATCTGCGGCGCCTATAAGGTCTTCCCTGTTTATCGCCATCAGGTCCATCCGGCTCAGTTCGCTTTCTTTTTGGAGCAACCTTACCGCCTGACGCCTAATCGCTCTCTCAATAAGGTTGCGCACAAGTCTGGCATTTCCGCTATGCTCATGCCTCTTGTGCTCTTTTTCTATTACAAAACGGAATTCTTCCCTGGCGCCGCTAGAAAGATAATATTGTCTCTGCTGAAGCATTAAATCGGCAATTGCCAGCAATTCCCTGTTGCTGAAATCGGGAAAAGTAATATGAATTGGAAATCGTGAGCGCAGTCCGGGGTTTGTTTCAACAAACCAGTCCATCTCATCCTGATAACCCGCCAGGATCAAGATCAGGCTTTCCCGGTGGTCCTCCATTCCTTTTACCATCGCGTCAATTGCTTCTTTACCAAAATCCTTATCTCCTCCCCTGGCCAGGGAATATGCTTCATCAATAAACAAGATACCGCCTAGGGCTCTTTTGATCTGGTCCTTTGTCTTTTGGGCCGTGTGGCCGATATACTCACCTACCAGATCCGCTCTCTCAACCTCAACCAGATGCCCTTTGGGCAGCACGCCGACTTCCTTGAAAAGCTTGCCCAATATTCTGGCCACTGTGGTTTTTCCGGTGCCAGGATTGCCCTTGAAAATCATATGAAGACCCAGCGGCTCGGAAGCCAGCTTCTCTTTCTGTCTCATTTTCTGAATTTCTATATAAGAATGAATTTCTTCGATCAGTTTTTTTACACCACGCAGGCCAACTAGGGAGTTTAGTTCCAGGAGTATTTCCGCGGTATTCTTGTTATTAACCTGTTCATCACCATAACACCCATTTTTTAAACTATTTAACTGAACCGGTTTTATCTTCCATGACCTGTAGTCAGCCTTATGTCCGGTGTTTTTAGAAATTTCCGTATGGTTCCATATCCTTATTTTCACAGGTTCACAGCCACCTCGCCTCAGGCTTAAGTCATTACCATTATACGCCTGACACGGGCTTTTACGACTAAAAAAGTAAGCCCCTCTTATGAGGGGCCGCCATCTTTTCTTAAGAGCCCTTTGTTTCAGAAAATGTCGTACTGACGGGCCTCAGCGGACTGACTGTGGAAATAGCATGTTTATAAACCATCAACTGCTTCCCATCACTTTCCAGGATCACAGTAAAGTTATCAAAACCCTTGACTATTCCTTTCAGCTGAAAGCCATTAATAAGGAATATGGTAACCGGAATACTTTCCTTCCTGACCTGGTTCAAAAATGCATCCTGTAAATTTATTTGTGGTTTTGTCATAGCAAGGGCTCCCTCCATAGGAATTTATTATCTATATTCTTTTCTACAAACCTTAAGATACTCCTTCAACAAATCTGTTAATTTCATTAATAATCGCCCCGGACACATCGTCCTGGTCGACATTCAGCCATTTTATCCTGCGATCACGCCTGAACCAGGTCATCTGCCGCTTGGCAAATCTCCTGGTATTTCTCTTTAAAATATCGACAGACTGAGTCAGTGACCGCCCTCCTTGCAAATATTCAATGATTTCCTTGTATCCCAGTCCGCGCATTGAACTCAGTTCCGGCGAAAAACCTCTGCTTAAAAGTTCTTGTACTTCCTCCACAAGACCTGTCTGGATCATAAGTTCAACCCGCTGTTCGATTGTTTTATATAATTTTTCTCTTTCCAGGCTAAGACCAAACATCAGCAGGTTGTAAATTGATTGACGGGAACGGTCTGTTTTATGAAAACTCGATATAGGTGTTCCTGTATATTTGTATACTTCCAGGGCACGGATAATTCTTCTAATGTCATTGGGGTGCAGTTTTGCAGCCGCCCCGGGATCAATTTTATGCAGGCGTTCGTGCAGCTTGGCTGCACCGTGTTCCTCAGCATCTTTTAAAAGTTTTTTTCTGTACACTTCGCTGCCCCGGGCGCCGCTGAAATCATAATCATCTATAACAGCCCTTATATACAGTCCTGTACCGCCAACCATGACAGGCAACTGTTCTCTATTCTTGATATCCGCGATAATCGCCCTAGCCTGTTCCTGATACAAAGCAGCATTGTATTCCTGATCCGGTTCAACAATATCTATAAGGTGGTGAGGTATGCCGCTCCTCTCTGCAGGAGTAGGCTTTGCAGTGCCGATATCCATACCGCGGTATACCAGCATGGAGTCAGCGGAAATAATCTCGCCGTTTAATTTTTCCGCTATCTGCACACCAACATAACTTTTACCGGTTGCGGTCGGCCCGCAGATCACTACCAGCGGCGGCTGAATTTTAGATAATTCTTTCACTCCGGCGCCCATTGCCTTTCCCTGACGCCATAAGCCACAGGTGAATATCTGCCACCCAATATATATTTAAAACCTAACCGGGCAAATTCAGCGCTGTCACGCCGCTCTTTCATTACTACCCGCCTGACAGCCGCATTAAATGCCATTTCTATTATTTCACGATCAATCGGCTCATGGTTGGCAAGCATTCTGGCCGCGTTTATCCCCGGTGATTTTCGCCTGGGATAACGGAACATCGGGTCAAAATAAACAATATCATAACTGCCTGTTTTTAATGATGCAAGGTATTCCTTATGCTTTGTATTAATTACTTTTATACGTCGCATTGCCAGCATTGTTTCTCTATCCTTTTCCATGTAAGACTGCAAACCTTGCTTCACCAGTTCAGAGATGACCGGAGAGCATTCCAGGCCAGTCACACTTCCTGTGGCGCCTGTTACATAGCTCGCGACAATCGCGTCTGTTCCCAAACCCATAGTGCAGTCCAAAACAGAATTTCCTTCCTTTAGAGACATGGCGTTGATCATTTGGTCAGTTTTCCCAGTATTTATCTTTTTTATACGCAGTCCGGCTAGCGCTGGATGGAAAAAAAACTTATTCTCTCCCATTAAAAACGATATTTTTTGGGATGAAACGACCAGCACACCGTCTGCAGAGAATAAACCGGATAAATCTCTTATTGATAGCTCGCCTCGTGCCGCAAAAGTCACATTAAAACGCGCCGCCAGCTGTTTGGCTTTTTCAACCAGCCCAAACGTGGGTCGCAGAGACGTTGTTACCACGAACATCAGTTGCCGTTTAGCTGTATCTTTAGTGGGTCCTATCAAATTTATTTCACCTAACGCATAAATTTTTTTTCCAAGTCTGTCAAAGACAAATGAATTACAGTGGGTCTGCCGTGCGGACAGGTATAGGGATTTTCAACGCCGGACAAACGCTTGACCAGGGCGTCCATAGCTGACTGCGTCAACTTATCCCCGGCCTTAACCGCGTTTCTACAGGCCATAGACGAGGCTATTTGTCTGAAAAATTCATCATACGAGGCGCCGACGCCTTTCTCGCGCAA
>JAQVLS010000200.1 GCA_028704035.1 Desulfotomaculaceae bacterium
CAGGCGTGTCGCACTGCCCAGGCAAATCAGCAAAACCCCTGCTGCGCCCGGATCAAGTGTGCCGGTATGTCCAACTTTTTTTATGCCAAGTAATCGGCGAATGAAATCGACAACATCATGGGAAGTCATCCCGGGTGGTTTTAGAACATTAATAAACCCATTCACCGGCCAATGCCCCTTATCGCCGATAAAGCCGCGAAAACAACCTGATCTATTATTTTATTCAGATCCCCCTGCACCGTACAGCCGGAGGCGTGTGGGTGCCCACCGCCGCCAAACAGCTCGGCCAGTTTGTTTACATCTATAGCATCCTTCGAGCGAAAGCTTAATTTATAACTACCCTCCTCGATTTCACGAAAAAGTATGCCGATTTCAACGCCCCTGATTGACTTGGCATAATTTACGAGGCCTTCCGCATGCTCGTCTACCGCTCCGGATTTTTTAAGTGTTTCGCGTGTAACCGTCATCCACGAAACTTTTCCGCATGAACTGGTAGTAAGCGTACTTAATGCCGAACACAGCAGTTGAAAAACCGCTCTCGGCTTTTCTTCGTAAATGCGGATATTGATCTGCGACGCCGGCACACCGATCTCCATAAGGTTCGCTATACGGCGGTGCGTACCCGGCGTGGTGCTGTCATACTGAAAGGAACCCGTGTCGGTAACTATGGCCGTATAAAGGCATACTGCGACATCCCTGTTAATTTCCAGGCCCATCTCAATAATCAGATCATATATGATTTCTCCCACAGCCGCAGCAGCAGGGTCTACATACCTGTATTTACCGAAACAGGATGAGCCCGCATGGTGGTCCAGGATGATTATATCCGTTTCTCCTGATAAAAGCCCCTGAAAACCCGGGCCAAGTCTTTCCGGCGCAGAGCAGTCTAAAATAACCAGAGTGTCAAATCCGATATCCGAGGGTAAACCAACCCGATACTTATCCAACCCCGGAAGGAAATCATAAATCGCTGGAGACGGGTCAGGCCCGGCCATAGTTACTTTTTTGCCCATGCTTTCCAGGGTTAATCCCAGGGCCAGTACTGAACCCAGGGAATCACCGTCAGGCATAACATGACCGCAAACAACAACACTTTCAGCGCGCTTTAAAGCCGCGGCTATGTCAGCCAGGTTATTCATTCAGACCGCCGCCTTTTTCCTTGGCCTTTTCCAACAAAGCGATTATTCTGGAACCATGACTTATTGAATGATCAAGTTTAAAGGTTATTTCCGGAGTATGACGCAGACGAATCCTTTTCCCCAGTTCTCCCCGGATAAAACCCTGGGCTTTCTGCAGGACCTCTATAGAGATTTTCTGCTGGTCCGGTTCACCAAAAACACTGGCGTATACATTGGCATAGCGCAAATCCTTTGAAACATCAACGGACGTTATTGAGACAAAGCCTATTCTTGGGTCTCTCAACTCATCTCTTAACAACTCTGATACTTCCTTTTTAATGGCTTCTGCCAACCTTTCGGGACGGAAGGACATGCCGAGCACCTCTCATTGTAATCATCAAGAAAACATAAGACAACAAAAACAAATAAGTTAATATTAATCAGGACAGCTGACGTTTGATTGTTTCAATATTGAAAGCCTCAACAACGTCCCCTTCCTGTATTTCATTATATTTTTCTATGGCTAGGCCGCACTCGTACCCCTGCAACACTTCTTTAACATCATCTTTAAAGCGCTTTAGAGATTCAAGCTTACCTTCATAAATTACGATACCGTCACGCACTACCCTGACGCCGGCGTCTCTTTCAATTTTACCCTCAACAATGTAACAGCCGGCTATCGTGCCAATCCTGGAAGCCCGAAAAATCTTGCGTATTTCGGCGCGGCCGAGCATAACCTCGCGGTACTCCGGCTCAAGCAGACCGCTCATTGCTGCCTTGACGTCTTCAATAGCGTCATAGATCACTCTGTACAGCCTTATATCTACTTTTTCACTTTCTGCCGCCTTCCTGGCATTCACGTCAGGCCGCACGTTAAAACCAATGATGATGGCGTTGGAAGCGGATGCGAACATAACGTCTGTTTCTCTGATGGCGCCCACACCGCCATGAATAATATTAACCTTGACCTCACCCGTGTTCAATCTTTCCAGCGCCTGCCGGAGGGCTTCCACTGATCCCTGCACATCAGCTTTGACAATGATTCCCAATTCCTTGATTTGACCTTCCTGAATATGTTTAAAAAGGTCTTCTAAAGATACCTTACTGGTGGTTCTCAGTTCCTCATCGCGCTTTCTAGTTTGTCTCTTGGATGCAATACTCCTGGCGAGTTTTTCATCCTCCGTGACAATAAACATATCACCTGCAGCCGGTACTTCGGAAAAACCGATAACTTCAACCGGTGTTGACGGACCCGCTTTTTTAATCCGCCGTCCCTTATCGTCCATCATGGCTCTTACCCGGCCTATCGCTGCCCCGGCAATAACGGTATCACCTACATTTAATGTGCCGCTCTGCACCAGGACCGACGCAACAGGGCCGCGGCCTTTGTCCAGTTCGGCCTCAACAACCGTGCCTCTTGCCGGCCGGTTCGCATTTGCTTTCAGTTCACCTATTTCCGCAACAAGCAGGATCATCTCTAAAAGTCCTTTAATACCCTGCTTACTAATAGCCGAAACATTTACACAAATAGTATCCCCGCCCCACTCCTCAGATACTAGTCCATGTTCCGTCAATTCATGTTTTACTTTGTCAGGATTCGCACCAGGTTTGTCAATCTTATTGATGGCGACAATAATGGGAACCTTGGCGTCTTTGGCATGGTTTATTGCTTCCACTGTCTGGGGCATCACTCCGTCATCCGCAGCCACTACCAAAATGGCGATATCGGTTACCTGAGCGCCGCGCGCCCGCATTGCCGTGAAAGCCTCGTGGCCTGGTGTGTCAATAAAGGTTATTTTTTTCCCGTTGTGCTCGATCTGGTATGCGCCTATATGCTGCGTAATACCGCCGGCTTCGGTAGCAATAACGTTGGTTTCCCGGATGGCATCCAATAGTGAAGTCTTACCGTGGTCAACGTGCCCCATTACAGTTACCACACTGGCCCTTTGCTGCAGCAATTCCGGGCTATCTTCCGGATCCTGCATCAGTACCGCTTCCAGGTCTACAGGCAATTTAATCTCTACTTCATAGCCGAATTCACCAGCCAAAATAGTAGCTGTGTCAATATCGATTTCCTGGTTAATTGTTGCCAAGACACCCAACTGCATCAATTTCTTGATCAGTTCCGCTGGGCTTCTGTAGATCTTTAACGCCAGTTCCTGTACAGTGACTGATTCGCCAAGTACTGCAGGTTTTTTCTCAATTGGTTTGGTTGGTATTTGCACCTGCTTCGGTGCCCTAGATGATCTTCTTTTGCGGTGGGCGCCCGCGCGAAGCCTTGCTTCAGCCTGATTAGCGACAGAGCTCTTTTTTTCAAAACGGCTTCTTGGTTCAGGCTTTTTGAAACCGGGTTTAGGCTGCTTAGATTTTTCCGCTATTTTTGCCTTATCTGCCGGCATACGGCTTTTATCATCTACTTTAGGGATTTGCAAACGTAAACCTTGCTGATCGGCTTTCGG
>JAQVLS010000018.1 GCA_028704035.1 Desulfotomaculaceae bacterium
CGCTTTCGGCTAAAGCCGTACCTACAACCCTCACGCTTGGTTGCTCACTTCTTCCGCAGTCTCCTGTTCTTTTCTCAAAAAGGCCATGCGGAAAAGACAATCTCCTGTTCTTTTCCGCCCAAAATAAATGTTGCAGATATGGAACCCATGGTCGTACAGCCCCAGTAGGTTAAAAAACCCTCTTTTCAAGCTACCTGCGCCGCCGGTTCCTTCACCCAACCCCTCGCGGTAAATGGCGGCAAGCTCTTTCCGCAGACGTACGTTCTCCTCCTCCATTTCCCGCGCTTTGTTTTTTAGTTCCTGCACCTCTGCCAGCAGGGAGTGCAGCTTTATTTCCATTTCCTTTGTGATTTTATATAAATACTGCATCAAATAATTTCCTCGCCTGCCTGAGTGGGGCAATCTTTTTTACGACAACCGCAGCTTTTATCCTTGTTTTCCTTTAATACTATATCCGCGCACTGGTATTCCTTGGTAATCTTACTTGCTTTTAATTCAACATTTACAGTGCCCTTAAATATATTAATACCTACCACCTTGCCATCACCGTCAGCAGTGCCAACTATGCTGCCGTTATTGGGAAAGCCTTCTTTGGCCTGTTCATAAGACTCGCTTTCATATTTCAGACAGCACATCAGCCTGCCGCAAATTCCTGATATTTTGGTAGGATTCAGTGACAGGTTCTGCTCCTTGGCCATTCTGATGGAAACTGATGCAAAGTCCGAAAGCCACATTGAACAGCACAGTTCCCTGCCGCAGCAACCCAGTCCGCCGATCATTTTGGCTTCGTCGCGTACGCCGATTTGCCGTAGCTCGATGCGGGTCCTAAAAACAGAGGCCAGGTCTTTGACTAGTTCCCGGAAGTCGATCCGCCCGTCTGCCGTAAAATAAAATATTGTTTTATTGCCGTCAAAAGTTTGTTCCACACCCACAAGCTTCATCGGCAGGTTATGGGCCACTATTTTCTCTAACCCTATCTGAAAAGTACTTTTTTCTTTTTCTTTATTTGCTGCCAGTTGCTTAAAATCCTGGTCGGTAGCTTTTCTGATCACCTTTTTCAGCGGCGCGACGATCTCGCTCTCTTCCACCTCAAGAGGCCCGCTTGCCACAAGTCCGAATTCTACTCCCCTGGCAGTTTCTACAATAGCGCCATCTTCCCTTGTAAGTAAAATGTCTCCCGGATCAAAGAAATAAACTTTGCCCGCTTTTTTAAATCGAATTCCCACGACCTTTATCCCCAATTATATATGCCTCCTCAGTATCCCTATATTAGCCGCAGAAACAGTGTCTCCAGGGCCAGTCTGGTATTGGCGTTAACCTCTATTTTTCTTTTTGTTGCCTCGATATCCTCTATTATTGCCAAAATGCGGCCGGTATCATATCGTGCCGCTTCCATTTTTATAATATCTACCCGGTCGGTGTTAAATAAACTGCCCGCCTTCCCCGTTTCCCGCCATACCATTAGATCACGGTACCAGCAGGCCAGTGTATCGAGCGTAAAAACCGCCTTATGCTTGCTTTCAGAGGCTTTTCCCGCCAGTTCCACAGCATCAAGCGGGCTACCGTGCCAAAGTATCCCGGCCAGGGCATTTGCTCCGTCCCTGTCGGCCATAAGCGAGCCGGAGGCATAAGACAGAGCCCTGCCCATACTGCCGCCTGACAGCGCAGCATATAAACGCGCTTCTTCTTCCGGCAAACCTTTCAGGTTAACAAGCCCCCGGATTAAATCCGGCACTGACATCGCTTTAAAATAAATTGTCTGGCAACGGGATAGTATTGTCGGTAGCAGGATCTGGGGCCGCGCTGAAAGCAAAATAAAAACCGTGTCCCCGGGAGGTTCCTCCAGTGTTTTGAGTATACAGTTGGCGGCCTCTGCAGTCATTGCCTCCGCCTGACGGATGAGAAAAATCTTGCGCCCACCCTGGTAAGAACGGTAAGGAACCCGGCGCTGTATTTCTCTTACCTGTTCAATCTTAATAGATGAGCCGGCCGGCTCTACTAGGCAAAAATCGGGGTGATTACCGCTGCTGAGCTGGCGACACTCGCGGCAAATTCCGCAGGCGTCCTCGCCTGCGGGATGGGAACAAAGCAGGGCCCTGGCAAAGGACATGGCGGTTGTTTCCTTGCCCACCCCCGCGGGTCCGGCAAAAAGATAAGCGTGCGCCACCCGCCCGCTGGAAATTGCTTTATTTAATATTTTGACCGACTGCTTATGCCCCACTATCTCCTGTAGTAATTTCATTTAGAACATCCTCTGCCGCCGTCATGATATCTTTATGCACCTGTTCTGCCGGCCTGTTGGCGTCAATCACACTATAACGACCGGGGTCACGCCCGGCCAAGACCAGGTATCCCGCTCCGACTTTGACGTGAAATGCCTTTGTTTCGCGTTCTATCCGGTCAATAGACCGGCCGGACTTGTTGATCCTATCCATGCCGTCTTCAGCACAAAATTCAAGGATAATGGTCAAATCCGGAACCAGCCCGTCAGTAGCCGGCTCGTTAATCCTTTCCAGTAAACCGATATCTATGCCGCGCCCAAATCCCTGATAGGCCAGGCTGGAATCCAGGAAACGATCACAAAGCACGATTGTGCCCGCCGCCAGGGCCGGCATTATTACCTGGGCCACATGCTGCGCCCTGGCCGCAGCATAAAGAAGGGCTTCGGCTCGGGGAACCAGATCGCTGTATGCGGGGCTTAACAAAATATCTCTGATTGTTTCTCCCACCCGGGTACCGCCGGGTTCCCTTGTATGCAGAACCGGCACTCCGCGATCTTTAAGTTTATTACCAAGCAGTTGCAGCTGAGTGGTCTTGCCGGAGCCATCTATTCCTTCAAAAACTATAAATTTGCCCCTCATCAATAAAATCCTTCCTCGGCTTTATATTGCTATTCTATCACAATTTTAATTGTTTTTAATGTAGGATCGGACGGCCCCTGGCAGGACAATCCCCACTTGCTTACATCAAGCAAGTATTCATATATTTCATCGGTTATTTCTTCGCCCGGATTCAGCACGGGTATGCCGGGCGGGTAAACCGCTATAACTTCTGCGCTAATTTCCCCCCTGGCTCCCGCCAGGGGCACTTTTCTTGACCGGGCAAACCACGCATCACGCGGCTTCATAACCTTTTTATATATTGATGGCGCCGCAGGCTGCGGCGGCAACGCCGGCAGTTTATTCCTGGCGGCAACGTCCTGCAGCGCTTCCACCAGCCTGTTACAGTCTTCTGCGGTAGTGCCCATGGATA
The DNA here is from genome assembly GCA_028704035.1 of Desulfotomaculaceae bacterium. Lineage (GTDB taxonomy): Bacteria > Bacillota > Desulfotomaculia > Desulfotomaculales > Pelotomaculaceae > Syntrophopropionicum. Next base: position 3,253 of record JAQVLS010000018.1, read on the forward strand.
TAAAAGCCACTATATTATAGAAATCTGCCATTTCAACAAAAACCTTGTAACGGGCAGCCAGCAGCTCGCTGACCTGGTAGCCGGTCAGCCCCAGGCCCCGCACTGAAATTACCAGTTTTGTAGAATCCAGTACGCAGTTCTCCCCGGACAGGCAGTCAGCGGTTAAAATACGCAAATTTCTGCTGCCAGCCAGCCTGTCCCGCACACTGCGCGCCAGGCAGAGCGCTTTCTCCATAAGGTCGCCGCCCTGCCGGGATAGCCGGCGCCTGGCCAAATCCAGCGAGGCCATCAGGAGATAAGAAGGGCTGGTGGTCTGCAGCAGGCGCAGGGCTGCGGCGACGGCGTCAGTATCTACGAGATCGCCTCGCAGGTGCAGCATGGCACTCTGCCCCAGCGAACCGCCCAGTTTATGTGTGCTCTGGACTGCCGCGTCAGCCCCGGCATCCATGGCGTCGCGGGGCAGATCACGGTGAAAACGCAGGTGCGCGCCATGCGCTTCGTCTACCAGCACTGGAATGCCCGCTTCATGCGCAACCCGGGCCATACCGCCAAGATCCCCCGCGACTCCGTAATAGTTTGGCCGCACCGCCAGTACCGCTGCGGCATCCGGGCTGACCGCCAGCGCCTGCCGGATAACTGCGGGCCTTATACCACAGTCGATTGCAAAATCAGGAATAATATCTGGTAAAACATAAACCGGGTCCGCGCCGGAAAGAACCAGCCCCCCCAACACTGAGCGGTGAGCGTTTCTGGCTATAATCACTTTATTCTGCCGCACCAGCGCGGTAATCAAGGCATGGATCCCCACTGTTGTACCGTTAACAAGAAAAAAGCTCCTGTCAGAACCGTAAATTTTTGCCGCCAAATCCTGGGCTGCGGCTATGGGTCCGGTGGGGTTGTGCAGGTCATCAAGCCCCGGCAATTCGGTAAGGTCCAAAGCGCATAAGGCTTGTCCCGCATGCGTGGCTAATTCCGGCGGCAGTCCCTGACCGTGGCCGGGGATATGAAAACCAGCCGGATTTTGCCGGGCGTGTTTTTTTAAAGCGGCAAAAAGCGGGGCGCGGTGCAGGTCGTTAAGCAAAAAAAACAACCTCCAAAAAAATTTATAAACAATAAAAGTAATGCTAATCCATGATTTTATCATAACATGATCTACATTACCAATTTGATCCTTTAATATTCCCAACAGTTTAACATTATAGATGCCGGATTAGCGGCTAAAATAACTAAACTATCTTTTATAGGAGGACTACTATGACAAAAAATAAAGTGTGGCAGGTAGACGAAAAAGCGCTGTCAAAAAAATACCAGATTAATGTCGGCAGGTTGATCAAGGCGTGGAAACGCGGTATTCCGGACCAGGAAATCACTGCTAAAACTGGGGTAGCGCCTGTAACACTCCACCTGATCAAGCAGGATATCGAGCTAACGCACCGACACATACGGCTGGCCCAAAAAAAATTACAGCTGGCAAAGGAACAGTCAGCCAGCCTGAGTCCAGATTTTTTTTAATTTTTTCATATATATTCTGTAAACGGGATCGTCTATGGCAATCGCTACTATTTTCTTTTCACAGTCCCGACAAATATGGCATCCTCTTACGTAAAGATTCTGCCCGCCGTCCAGGCAGGAGCGCCGGCAAAAGATGCAGCCTGGCGATTCACCAGCCATTTGTTTTTCACCACCCATGTTAATATTACTGTATTATAAAAATATGAATTAATCCGGAATTTGGTGAATAATGCCCTTTGGTAAAATAAACAAGTTGGTTCATCTATATAAGCTTCCACGATCCGGCCTGTCATTAGTATGCTTGTCACCCTATTTTTTAAGCGTAATTTCTTGAAAAAGCAAAAAAGCAGATTGGTAAGACAGACAGAGCATCACAACCCTTCCGTCTATACCTCTTCCTGCTTCCTGTTATTATTCTTAGTTGGAAGTATTTTATCAACCCATAAAAAAACAGTTTAGCAGCACCAGGAGCACCACGCCGGGCAGTTGAAGCAGACCGGCTGTCAGTATTGTTGCAGGATTGATGGCAATATGAAAACCAAGCTGGCCGAACAGCGCGTTTATTGCCGCCAGCAGCACTACCCCCAGCAATGCCCAGGCGGTCAGGCGAACAAGAAACCGCAGGGGGCGAAACAAAACAGACCCAACCAGATAAAACCCAAAAAGCCCGGCCAACGCGACAATAACCAATTTCCATTCCAAGGCCATTGCACCTCCCTTGGGACCATTATATGGCCTCGAATGAAAAATATTCCTATTTCATTTCCCGCCTGCCTTCCAGCGCTTTGCTGAGCGTCATCTCGTCTGTATACTCCAGGTCAGCGCCGACAGGAAGCCCGTGGGCTAATCTCGTCACTGTAATTCCCAGGGGCTTAATCAGGCCGGACAGGTAAAGGGCTGTCGCATCCCCCTCTACGTTAGGATTGGTAGCCAGGATAATCTCTTTTACAGAACCGCTTTCCAGGCGTCTTATAAGTTCTTTAATGCGCAATTGCTCCGGTCCGACGCCGTCCATCGGCGAGATTGCCCCGTGCAGTACGTGATACAGACCTTTAAAACTCCTGGTTTTCTCCATCGCCACAATGTCCCTGGGGCGTTCTACCACGCATATGACGTCGGTGCGGCGCCGCCCGTCACTGCAGACAAAACAGCGGTCGCTGTCAGTAAAATTACCGCACACCTGGCAGTGGCGGACTGTCCTCCGCGCTTCCGCAATAGCCCCGGCTAGGTCCGCAGCCACCTCCGGCGGCGCCACCAGCAGGTAAAAGGCCAGGCGCTGAGCAGTTTTAGGGCCGATACCGGGGAGTTTGGACAGCTGGTCAATCAGCCGGGCCACCGTTTTGGCATAATAGTTCATCTTTAAAACATACCGGGTATTTTCAGACCACCAGTAAGCTTGCCCATTTCCTGAGATACCATTTCCTGCGCTTGCCGCAAGGCCTCGTTAACCGCAGCTGTAATCAGATCCTGCAGCATTTCCACGTCTTCCGGATCTACCGCTTCCGGTTTGATTTCTATTGAAACAACTTCATTTTTTCCGTTAGCGATTACCTTCACCACCCCGCCTCCGGCGGTGCTTTCCACTCTGCGCTCACCCAACTCTTCCTGCAGCTTCACCATTTCTTGCTGCATTTTCTGGACTTGTTTCATCATTTTGTTCATGTTGCCGCCCATCATTTTAGAGTTCCCCCTTTAAAATAGTTAAAATAAAGAGCCTTGCTCTTCTTCATCCAGCATAACTTCCACTCCCCCGAAGCGCCTTTTTACATTCAACACCTGATCCCCGTCATCATGCTTTTTTCCCCCGGGTGTTTCAATTTTATCGCGGTAAGATTTAAAGGAAACCTGCCATTCTCCCTGAAAAAATCTTTGCAACAGGCTCTCCAGGTATTTTTTTTGTTCCGGACGATCGGCCATCTCCCTGGCTAGGTTTTCACCCTCCGGGAACCCGATCACCAGGCTGCTTCCTTGCAGGGCCAACGGCTGTGCCTTGATATAATTATAGTAAACCGGCAGGCGTTCCCGCCGGATCATATTCATTATCTCTTCCCAGGAATTTTTAACCCGCGCCAGGTCTGTTTCAGCTTCCGGGGAAATATTGCCTGAATCCTGCAGGGGTCTCTCATTGCCCGGGGATATATCACCGGTCGCTGCCGGTTGTTCTGATTTCTCCCCTCTTTCAGCAGGTTTCCTTTTGGTTTCCCTCTGTAAGCTTGCTTGCACAGGTCCGGCAGACGCGGATGGCGCAGGCTTTGGCTTTGCCGCAGCCTTTTCCGGTGATGTCCGTCCCAGCGCCTGCAATTTCTCCTCCACAGCCTCCAGGCGGGCCAATAATGAAGACTCATGGGTTATCACCCCGGCGCGGCAGGCTTTGACCAGGGTCAGCTCCAGAATGATACCGGGCTGGGAGCTCCATTTCATCTCCTGCTCCGTGACCGCCATAATTTCCACCGCGCGCAACAGTCCTTCCATGGAATACTCCGCCGCCCTTACTGTCATCATAGCAGGATCTCCCCAGGCTTCCTGGGCGGCAGAACCCGGCGCTATCTTTTCCAGCAACAGCGCCCGCAGATATCCGGCCATTTCCCTGGCAAAAAAGCGAAGGTCCTTTCCCTCAGATGTGAGATCGGCTGCCAGACTCAGGGCGGGGCCTGTTTCACCGGCGGCCAGATGGCCGGCCATTCTGTCTAAAGCGTCAATTTTAACTGTTCCAAGAATATTATGTACGTCAGCGGCGGTTATTTTTAATTCCCCGAAAGCCGCTCCCTGATCGAGGATGCTGAGAGCGTCACGCAGGCCGCCCTCGGCCGCCCTGGCAATGAGCCGCAAGGCTTCCTCCTCCACCTCCAGGCCAGCGCCGGCGGCAACCTCGCTCAACCGCTTGATGATATCTGCCGGCTCGATACGCCGAAAATCAAAACGCTGACAGCGTGACAGTATTGTGAGGGGCACCTTGTGCGGTTCAGTAGTGGCTAGGATCAAAACAGCGTGCCGCGGCGGTTCCTCCAGGGTTTTTAAAAGGGCGTTGAAGGCCTCATTCGTAAGCATATGGACCTCATCGATGATATATACTCTAAACGTGGTCACAGCCGGCGCAAATTTTATTTTCTCCCTTAAGTCCCTGATCTCGTCAATACCCCGGTTGGAGGCAGCGTCTATTTCAATAACATCAACGGCCAGCCCTTCGGTTATGCCTTTACAGTTCCCGCAGCGGTTGCATGGTTCAGCGCCAACCCGCTTCAGGCAGTTTAAGGCCTTTGCCAGCACCTTGGCAGTCGTGGTTTTGCCGGTGCCGCGCGTGCCGCAAAAAAGATAGGCATGACCGACCCGGCCGGACTCAACCGCGTTTTTCAGCGTCCGGATGATATGTTCCTGCCCGATAATTTCCCCGAATGTCTGGGGACGCCATTTTCTGTATAGAGCCAGATAGGTCATGGATAGTATTCCTTCCTTAGCTATCTACGCAATATTTACCTTTATACTTCGTCGGTCGATACACATTTCCTGTTAGGACAGGATACATTAGAAACAAATTCGCCTGCGGCAGACTGCAGGCCACTTGTCTACGAAAAGATCCATTTCCTAAACAACAAAAAACCGCCTCGTGGAAAGTCCCGGGGGCGGTTCAAAATTTTAAGCCGTGCACCTGCCTTCGAATATTAACTTCCGGGCGATACAGCCGCAGGTAGCTCAGATCAGGCACCCTCGCGGCACCCGGAGTATTTCCCTTAGTGCTGCTTCCGTCAAGACCTGACACGGTTCAGGAAACTCCGTCGCACGAGACCCAATCGTCAACGCTCCTTACGGAAGCCGGACCCCACAAGATAAACCCTCGGGCAGGAATTCAACCCCGCTGCAGCGGATTGCGGGTACAGGGCACCGCTACCTCCCCGTCTAGCACGGCAAATTTTTTGCTGGCGGAGAGACAGGGATTCGAACCCTGGAGACAGTTACCCGTCCACACGCTCTCCAGGCGTGCGCCTTCATCCACTCGGCCATCTCTCCACGCACTACGTAAAAAATATTATACCTTTATTTTCGTCCATCTGCAAGCAGTATTACTGGTTATGGCAATTAAACCTCTCCAAAAATATTGACAGGACTGGCACATGTTGATATCCTAAAATTTTAGAAAGAACGGCTGCCAAATTTGCTTTTACCTCTTGGCGACTGGCCACCGGTACGGACGGAGCCTTTTCTGCCGCCGCCACTTTTGGTGTATCCGCCCATCCTGGGTTTTTTAAATTTATCCTGCCTGCCCCTGAACGACCGCTCCTCGGTCAGTGTTACCGGGGTACGGTCGGATTCTTTGGTTAGCATCTTTAAGGCTGCGGCAAGAAGAGTAACCGCGTTGTTTTCCCCCAGTAGATTTTCGGCTAATCCTGTGTAGTTGCCTGTATCCCCATTTTCCACAATGAGCAGTAGCTTATCCGCGACCAACCGCTGCTGTCCCTCAATAGCGTCTTTAACGGTCGGCACGGGCAAGCGTGTTATTTTACCCCTGGTCATCTTTTCAATGATCCTCAGGTGGTGTATCTCTCTTGGTGTAACAAAAGTAATTGCCGCACCTGTTTTACCGGCACGTCCGGTACGTCCGATGCGGTGGACATAACCCTCCGCATCCTGGGGGATGTCAAAGTTATAGATATGGGTAACATCGGAAATATCCAGCCCCCTGGCGGCTACGTCAGTGGCCACCAGCACCTCGATAGTACCCTCCTTAAACCGCCGCATCACCATATCACGCTTTGACTGGGCGAGATCCCCGTGCAGCGCTTCGGCCGAATAACCGCGTTTGCTCAGGGCCTCAAATAGCTCGTCAACACGGCGCTTGGTGCGACCGAAGACTATGGAACGATCCGGCGATTGGATATCCAGAAGGCGGCAGAAGACATCGAATTTTTGTCTCTCTTCGACTTCTATATAGCTTTGCACAGTGTTGGCCACGGTAACCTGCCTGCCTTCAATCCTGATTATCTCCGGATTTCTCATAAATCGCCGCGCCAGGGCCAGGATTGGCCCCGGCATGGTTGCAGAAAAAAGCAAGGTCTGGCGTTCTTCAGGAACTTCCGTGAGGATAGTCTCAATATCCTCGATAAATCCCATATTAAGCATTTCGTCAGCCTCATCCAAAACCACCATTTTAACCTGCTGCAGGCGGACTGTCTTTCGTCTCATGTGATCCATCAGCCGTCCCGGCGTCCCTACTATAATATGGGGCTTGTTCTTGAGCGCCCTGATCTGACGGAGGATATCCTGGCCGCCATAGATTGGCAGCGTGTGTATACCCTTATACTGCCCAATTTTGTTTAGTTCTTCAGCCACCTGGATGGCCAGTTCACGGGTCGGCGTTAAGACAATCCCCTGTATCTGCTCTTTCTCCACATCAAAAAACTCAGCCATTGGAATGCCAAAAGCTGCTGTCTTGCCGGTCCCGGTATGTGCCTGCCCAATCAGGTCTTTGCCCTGCAAACCCAGCGGTACAGACTGTGCCTGTATGGGCGTCGCTTCTTCAAAACCCATATTGTTGAGAGCCTTAATTACTTGTTCGCTTAAGCCAAAATCATTAAATGTTTTCATTACTTTCTTCCCCTTTACTACTTGGATGTTTACTAATATCATTTCCACTTTGTTTATTTCCCTTACCTCACAAACCCCAAAGGCATCAAACAGCAATTTCTAAATAAAACAAAGGAGAAATCGCTTATCAAAGCAATAACCCCTTAAATGTCAAAGCTTTTGGTGGCGGAAAAAGACTGGTTCAAAGAAACAACTACTATTATACACGATCCCCATTAAATATGCAACATTTATTTATGTTGCGGCCGGGAACATGATTGTCGTCATTACCGCTAAGATAAAGTGCTGTTATTAAATTGTTAAGCGCAGTGATCCTATCGGTTTGCCGGATAATTGAATCAATATATTTTTTCGACCGGTTAGGCTGATCTTTTTCCAGCGCTATCCGGGCATAGCCCCTGATTACAGCAGCCTCATCGTTCAGTTTTTTAAGCATCCCTGCGAGTTCCGACATGTTCACAACCGCACCACCTTTGTTTTTTTTATAACAATAAGATTCTTTTATTTAACAATAATTGATAATTATTAATTTTTTATTGTCAATTTCTTTTTTTTCCCTTAATTTTTATCATAAATGCAGCAGTATCGCTGTCGGCGCTCTATTCAGCCATGCTTTTCAAGGCGTCTAACTCTTTAATTTTTATCGATTCCCGGTGGAATTCTATCACTCCCTCGTCTCTCATCCTGCACATCTCGCGGGAAAGGGCCGGACGGGAAACATTCAGGAAATCGGCCAGCTCGTTCCGTTTCATGGACATCATGAAAGTAGCGCTGCCCGCCCTTTTATACTGCTCAAGCAGGAAAGTGCTTATCTTTCCTCTCAGGCTTTTTATGGTCAGGTATTCCAGCTTGCGATGCAGCATGAGCGCCTTGCCGGAAACTATCTCCAGCATATTCGTTATCAACTGTCTGTGGCTGGCGCATAACCTTTCACAGTTGCAAATGATTTTGCCGGCCGGCAGAAACATGACCGTACAAGCCGTCCTGGCAACAACCGAAACCGGCCACACCCCTTCTCCCGAAAACGCGAACATTTCTCCGAACATTTCACCGGAGCCGTTTACCGCCATAATGACCCGGTTGCCGGCTGCATTCTCCTTGGTCACTACCACCTCACCGGTCATTACTATCCCCGTTCCGGTGAATTTCTCGCCGGCAACGGCTACCAATTCATTCTTTTCGTAAACGCTTACCTTTGGTTTCAAACAGCTAAACACCAGATTAAGTTCTTCCGGGGTTATCTTTTTAAATAATTCACATTCGGACAAATTATTGATCCATTTCCTAAACATTTTCTTCACATCCCCGTTTTTGGTAACCATGGTTACCGTATTAATTACTTCAATATAATAAAATAAACTTGCACAAGTTACAAGCAAATTTAAAAAAGGAGGGGCTTTTATGAAAAGAAATATTGTTAAGATCGATGAAGAGAAATGCACCGGTTGCGGACTTTGCGTCGATGCCTGTCATGAGGGAGCCCTGCAAATGGTCAACGGTAAAGCAAAACTTGTATCAGATAGTTATTGCGACGGGCTGGGAGCATGTCTACCGGATTGTCCGGCCGGGGCTATTACCATGGAGGAGCGCGAGGCTGACGCATTCGACGAGGAAGCTGTAAAAAAACACATGGAGTCGCAAAAAGCCTGCGCTCCCAAAACCCTGGCCTGCGGCTGCCCTGGTACCCACGCGATGGCCATTGAAAGAAAAGAAGAAGCTGTGCCGGCCCCAAGCGAGGCGGGACAAGCCGTTCGGTCAGTCTCACAGCTGCGCCAGTGGCCCTGTCAAATTAAGCTGGTACCGGTAAACGCGCCTTATTTCGATGACGCCCACCTGCTGGTGGCGGCAGACTGTACGGCCTACGCCTATGCTGACATCCATAAAGACTACATGCGCAACAAGATCACTATTATCGGCTGCCCGAAGCTGGATGATATCGATTACACGGAAAAGCTGACCGGCATATTAAAATCTCATGATCTAAAAAGCGTCACCGTGCTGCGCATGGAAGTGCCCTGCTGCAGCGGTATTGTCCACTCTGTAAAAAAGGCTCTGATAAACAGCGGCAAGATGATACCCTGGCGCATAGTCACTGTCACTACCGCCGGGGAGATTGCCGAAGAATAGGACCCGCCTTAGCCAGCCATATTGTCGATTAATATCCCCAATAGTCTTTTGCTTTGTTTTTTAATAAAAAACTAAGGATTTATTAATTTGTCCGTAAGCCAGTTAAATTATAATAGACAAGATGTGAGGATGCAGAATAAGCGCATATAAGAAACAGCCCGGCTCGGCTAGCCGGCTACTTAATTGAGGCTATACCCATCTTTGAGCAATAATGCGATTAATTATAAGGAGGGGTTTATAAAATGTTTTGTTTTCAATGTGAACAGACTGCGGGCGGCAAAGGCTGCACCAAGGTCGGCGTGTGCGGCAAACAGCCGGATATAGCCGACAAGCAGGACGAGCTGACCTGCGCCATGGTCGGGCTGGCCCGGGCCGCACAGGGCAAGGCCCCCGGCGGGGAAGCAGACGCGCTGATGATGCAGGGACTTTTTGCCACAATCACCAACGTTAACTTCGACGGTGGACGTATTGACGAATTGAAAAACCTGATACAGGCTGAAAAAGAAAAATTGGGAGGCGCGGCCGCCCTTGATCCTGCAACTCTCTGGCATGGCGATCCCGATATGGTTTCCCTGCGCTCTACCTTGCTTTTCGGCTTGCGCGGCATGGCAGCTTACGCGTGGCACGCTCTTCTGCTGGGAAAAAAAGATAAGGAAGTGACCGCATGGCTCTACAAGGGTATGCGCGCCATTGGTGAGGAGCATACTGTCGAGGAGTGGCTGGACCTGCTCATGGAATTTGGGCAAGCCAACCTCAAGTGCATGGCCCTGCTGGACGAGGCCAACACTGCCGCTTACGGCCAGCCCGTGCCGGTAAAAGTCCCCATGACCGTTGAAAAAGGGCCTTTTATCGTGATCACCGGCCACGACCTGTATGACTTAAAGCAACTGCTCGAACAAACTGAAGGCAAAGAGATAAACATTTACACCCATGGTGAAATGCTGCCTGCCCACGCTTACCCGGAACTAAAAAAACACCCGCATTTAAAAGGAAATTTCGGCACTGCCTGGCAGAACCAGCACAAGGAATTTGACGGCATACCAGCTCCCATTCTATATACAACTAACTGCTTGATGCCTCCCCGGCCTTCCTATGCGGACAGGATCTTTACCACCGACGTCGTCGGTTATCCGGGTCTCAAACATATTGAGGGAATTAACGGGGTGAAAGACTTCACACCTGTAATAGATATGGCCTTAGAGCTCGGCGGCTGGGCTGAGGACAGGAAAATAACCGGCATTAACGGCGGCTCGGAAGTTATGACAGGCTTCGCCCGCGGCACCGTGCTGGGCGTCGCCGACAAGGTCATAGAGGCAGTCAAAGCCGGCTCGATCAAACACTTCTTCCTGGTAGGCGGCTGTGACGGCGCCAGGGCCGGCAGAAACTACTACACCGAGTTTGTGCAGAAAGCGCCGCAAGACACGGTGATCCTGACCTTGGCCTGCGGCAAGTACCGCTTTAACGACCTGGACATCGGTGAAATTGGCGGCCTGCCGCGCCTCATGGACATGGGACAGTGCAACGACGCCTATTCCGCCATCCAGGTAGCTGTAGCCCTGGCTGACGCCTTTAAGTGCGGGGTGAACGATCTGCCCCTGACACTCAATCTCTCGTGGTATGAGCAGAAAGCCGTGTGCATCCTGCTGACTCTGCTGTCGCTGGGCATCAAGAACATCTACCTGGGTCCCACACTGCCCGCCTTCATCTCACCGAACGTGCTGAACGTCCTAGTCGAAAAGTTCAACATCAAGCCGATCAGTACCCCGGAGGCTGACCTGAAGGCAATCCTGGGATAGTAGGCTCAGCAACAAGAGAAC
>JAQVLS010000019.1:0-1023 GCA_028704035.1 Desulfotomaculaceae bacterium
AACCTGTAATTCCCCGTTCAAGATTTCTGGCAATGACACTGTGATGTGGCCCGGTGCAGTTGTTGCGCCTGCCGCGACAAACGTCACGGCTAGCGGAAACGGTTCCGACCTGGAAGTCAGTTTTGATGCGCCAAAGGGGCAAAATACACGGGTCGAATCTTACCGTGTGCTGGTGGTTAAATCTGCGGATGCCGCAAGCTTTACACTTTCTAATGCAAACAGCGCCGTCCATTATACGACAGTGGACAAGATTGTGGACAAGGACAGCTATACTGTACAGCTCGCTGCAGACGCTAAAGACGTCGACGGGGTTGCCATAATTGAGGATGTGTCCTACAAGGTTTTTGTCCTGTCGGTTGCTGATGGGGTTAACGCGACTGGAAACGCGCTGTCGGCGGCATCAGCTGCGATAACTTTAAGCAGCGGCGGTAGCGAACCGGCGGCGCCGGTATATGTAAGTTCAGAAGTTACCACAAAGGGTGACATCAGCATCACCTTTGACAAAGATATGGCAGACCCGACGGGCAAACAGGCGCAGTTTACAGTAAAAGTGGATGGCGCTGACGCTCCAATCACATCAGTAGAATTAACCAACACTGCGAGTAAAATTAAATTAGTTATGGGTACCAAGATAACAAGCGGCCAGGATGTGACAGTGGCCTATACAAAGGGCGCTGACGAGGCCGGCCAGGTCAAATCGGCAGACGGGGGCGTGCTGAAGACCTTTGCGGCGCAGTCTGTGCCGAAAAATATACCGACAGCGCCGCCAACCTTTGTAAGTTCAGAAGTTACCACAAAGGGTGACATCAGCATCACCTTTGACAAAGATATGGCAGATCCGACGGGCAAACAGGCGCAGTTTACAGTAAAAGTGGATGGCGCTGACGCTCCAATCGCATCAGTAGAATTAACCAACACTGCGAGTAAAATTAAATTAGTTATGGGTACCAAGATAACAAGCGGCCAGGATGTGACAGTGGCCTATACAAAGGGCGCTGACGAGGCCGGCCAGGTCAAATCGGC
>JAQVLS010000019.1:1123-14284 GCA_028704035.1 Desulfotomaculaceae bacterium
AGACGGGGGCGTGCTGAAGACCTTTGCGGCGCAGTCTGTGGCAAATACCCCGTAGCAAGTCTCCGGTGACTTTTGTATGCAGATGAACGGGATTGTAATGATTAATGACAGTAAATCAAAGGGGGATGGCACTTGGTACGTATCAAAAAAAAATTCATAAAAAAAAGCTGGTTCATATTAGTACTATCTATGATTCTACTAGCGCTTTTGTCCCTGCCTGCTCTGGCCGGCCAGGGGGACGGGTCGGGGGGTGGCCAGGGTGTACCCCTCAGGATGGACTCGTCCAGCCCCTATAACGGGCAGACAGGTGTTTCGCTGCCGTTGTTGATCAATATGACCTTCAATAAAAACGTGATCAACATGACTGTAAACGACAACAACCAGCAATGTTTTTCGCTTTACGCGGCGGACGGCAGCAAGGTCCCGGTAGAGGTGATCATGGCTGACGACCAGATCGAGCCGGAGAAAAAAAGGGATATAGCCTTAAGGCCGCTGCAGGAGCTGAAGCCCGGCGCTGCTTATACCGTTAAGGTGTCGCCGGCCCTTCAAGCCAAGAACGGCCTTACCCTGGGCAGTGATTTGACAATTACTTTTATCACGGCCAGTGGCAATGCGGCGCCTGCTGTTAATAATAATCCCGCGCCGCAAAACCCGGGCAGTCCGCCTCCGGCCGGTTCAGTTGACCCGGCGGCGATCCAAGCCGGCCAAAGCGAAAATAATGGCGGCGCTGCTGCCGGCGCTCCATCTGCAGATGGCAGCCCGGCTGTTTCTACCGCTGGTAATGCGGCAGATTCCGGTCCGGACAGCAATGCCGGAGAAAGCAGCGGGCGGGGAGAGACTGTTAAATCCGAGCACCCCGGAGAAGACCGGGAGCCCGGCCCGGCTACATTGATAATAGCTATTGCCGCCCTGTTGCTTCTTGCGGCGGGTTATGTTATCTCCAGGAAGAGGAAATAGGGGCGCCGGTTAAATAGGGCTATTCTTCTATGAAGAAAGGAACGGTGTGCGCCGTTAGAAAAAAAGCCATATATGCCATACTGCTGCTCGGTCCCCTGTTATTTATATTTCTTTCCCTGTTTATCGGCCGGTACCATGTGCCGCTGCCGGCAATTGTAGAAATACTGTGGTGCAAATTAACGTTGGGATACTGCAATTTGCCGGACACCTACGTGTCCGTTGTCTGGGACATCCGCCTGCCCCGCGCTGTTTTAGGCGCCCTGGTGGGCGGCTGCCTGGCCATCAGCGGGGCTTCTTTTCAGGGATTGTTTCGCAACCCCCTGGTCAGCTCCGGCATCCTGGGAGTCAGTTCCGGGGCTGGTTTTGGCGCCGCGCTGGCCATACTGCTTTTCAACACAACCTCGTATATTTATGTATTTGCCTTTTGTTTCGGCGGGCTGGCGGTATTAATGAGCTACATGATCGGGCGGGTCTATAACTCCACCCCGGCCATTATGCTGGTACTGGGCGGGGTGATTGTATCCTCCGTCTTTGCAGCTTTAATTTCATTTGCCAAATATGTGGCGGACCCGTATAATCAGCTGCCTGCAATTGTTTTCTGGCTGATGGGCAGCCTGGCCTCGGCCCGTTTCAAGGATATCGCCGCCGCCGGTATCCCGATGGCGGTGGGGATAGCAGGTCTATTAGCCATCAGGTGGCGGATCAACGTCCTTTCTATGGGAGACAAGGAAGCCCGCTCGCTCGGCATCAATACGGCGCTGAGCAAAGGCGTCGTTATATTCTGCGCCACCCTGGCCACCGCCGGGGCTGTATGCGTGAGCGGCATTATCGGCTGGGTGGGGCTGGTGATCCCGCACATCGGGCGTATGCTGGTGGGCAACGACAACAGGGTACTGATCCCGGCCAGCCTTTCCCTGGGCGCGTGTTTTATGCTCCTGGTGGACAACATGGGCAGGATCATCACCGGTTCGGAAATACCCCTGGGCATCCTGACAGCTATAGTGGGGGGACCTTTCTTTGTCTACCTGCTGAAAAAAACAAAAGGAGGCGGCTGGTAGCATGTCCTTAATTGAATTAAAAGGCGCCTCCTTCGGCTATAGCCGGCAGGACATATTTGAGGACATCAGTTTTAAAATAGGAAAAGGCGAGATATTTTGTATTATCGGGCCCAACGGCTGCGGTAAAACTACACTCCTGGACACGATCCTGGGAATTTTGAAACTGAGGCGGGGCGAGGTGCTGATTAACGGCGGCAGCATTCAAAAAATGCGGCCGCACGAAATTGCCAGGCAGATTGCTTATATACCCCAGGCCCACAACAAGACCTTTCCCTATACCGTACTGGACGTGGTCCTCATGGGCCGGGCCGCCTATACCGGGATTTTTTCCGCGCCTTCTGCTGAAGACGCTGTTATTGCTGAAGAAGCCCTGGCGCTGGTAGGCTTAACCAGGTTAAAGGGCCGACCTTACACCCAGCTTAGCGGCGGGGAGGGCCAGCTGGTGATGATCGCCCGGGCGCTGGCGCAGAAAACACCACTGCTGATTATGGACGAGCCCACGGCTCATCTGGATTTCAAGCACGAGCTGACCGTATTGGAAACAATTATTCAACTGATTAATGATACTAACCTGTCCATCATCATGGCCACCCACTTTCCCAATCATGCGTTTTATTTTGAAAACAACAACATTAAAACATCTGTTGCTTTGATGGATAAAAAGACTTTTTCCCGGGTCGGGCGCCCGGCTGATATTATCTCTGAGGAAAATTTAATGATGCTGTACAATATCAACGCCAAAGTTGTTTCATGTAATATCGTCAGCGGCGCGGCATTGAAACTGATTATCCCGATCAGCACCAGATCATGATTATTTAAGAAAGGACTAACTGTTATGCATACAAGGAAACCTACCCTTGCTCTGATATTGACGGCCGTAATGCTGGCGCTGCTGCTGGCGGCCGGCTGTACGAAAGCTAACCCGCCGGGTAACGGGGCCGGGACGCCCAAAGGGGGCGCGTCTGGCGCTGTTACAGTGACGGACTTCATCGGGCGGCAGGTGGCAGTCCCGGATCAAGTGGAAAGAATCGGATGCCTGTACGCTTTCTCGGGGCATGCGGTGACCATGCTGGGCAGAGGCGCCGACATTGTCGCTGTTGTGGAGGGATTAAAAAGGGATGTGATCATGCGGGAGCTGTGTCCGGGCATAGTCGACGCCCTGGTGCCCGCCTCCGGCGGAGCAGTCAACGTGGAAGAACTGCTCAATGCCAGGCCCGACCTGGTCTTCATCAGGTCGGAGACTGCGGCTAACGAAGGTGAGGCGGCCAAGCTGCAGAAAACCGGCATCCCCTACCTGGTTGTCGATTACAGGAATATGAAAGAACAGATGGACATTGTGGAAATGATCGGCCAGGCTATAGGGAAGAAAGAAAGGGCGCTGCAATATAATGAATACTACCAGCGCTGTATTGACCGGGTGCAGGAAAGGGTGCAGGAGATCCCCCCTGGTGAAAGGGTAAGGGTTTACCACTCGATCAATGAAGCCACCAGGACCGACGCCAGGGACACGCTGCCGGCGGATTGGACGCAGGCAGCCGGGGCGATAAACGTTTCGGTCAATGAAGAGCTGAAGTTTTTAGAAGATAAGTATTTTGCGGGATTGGAGCAAATATTGTTATGGGACCCGGATGTAATTATAGTCAATGAAGCGGGTGTGGCCGATTATATGATGACCAACACGCAGTGGTCGTCTTTGGGCGCGGTCAAGGAGCACAAGGTATACCAGATGCCGATCGGGATATCCCGCTGGGGGCACCCCGGCTCGCTGGAGACCCCGCTGGCGATCCTGTGGACTGCCAAAACTCTTTATCCTGACCTGTTTTCCGATATAGACATGGTGGCCGAAACCAAGTATTTTTACCGGGAGATATTTAACTACCCCATATCCGACCAGTTGGTCGCCCGGGTTTTGAGCGGCCAGGGGATGAGAACGGCAAAAGGTGAGGCTTTTTAAGTTGTTCAAATTGTGGATAAGTGACCTGCAGGGTTACATAAGCGGACCCCGCGAGGATAAGCGAGGTCACTGTTTGAGGCCCAAAGCACCGAGTTTGACCGGGCCCGGGGGGGAATGAGCCCAGACAATTATAAAGGGGGTTTATTATATATGCGGGTGCTTGTGTGCATCGACGATACCGACAACCTGGAAAGTATCGGCACGGGAAAACTGGCATACAAAATTATCAACTCCATTGAAGAGCGCGGCTGGGGCAGGTGCGAGGCAATCAGCCGCCACCAGCTGTATGTTCATGACGAGATCCCTTATACTTCGCATAACAGTTCAATGTGTTTCGGAGTCGACCTGGATGGAGCCATCCTTGAGCGTTTAATCAACTACGCTGCTGATTTTTTAATCCGTGAAAGCGCTGCCGGTTCAGACCCGGGCCTGTGCGTGGTTGTGCCGGGACAGCTGAAAGAACCTGCACAGCTGATTGAATTTGGTTTCAAAGCAAAAGGCGCCGTATTGACCAAGAAAGAAGCATACCAGTTGGCTGGTCAGCTGGGGGTACATCTTTCCGAGCACGGCGGCACCGGCGGCGGTGTAATCGGCGCCCTGGCCGGCGCCGGCCTGCGCCTCAGCGGCAACGACGGCCGCCTCAGGGGCAGGCTGAAAATAGGCGATAAGAATGTGAATGATGAGGTTTTAGTCAGTGAAATTAAGGCGCAGACCAGTGTGCACATCGTGCAAAGCCTGGAAGGCCAAATATTGCACGACCGTGACCTAGTCAGGCTGGGCGAAAAGGTAAAGGCGGTTTTAATGGGCGGCAAGGTGGTGATGCCGGTGTATCCCATCTGCGCCAATAACTGCGGCGCCCGCTGGCAGACCTGCACCAAGGAGCAGCTGAAAAAATTCTGATGAGACGTGGGAATTGTAGGTGCGGCTTCAGCCGCACATTGGCCGGTGATTTTAAAAAAAGAATTGCAGAATGTATTCAAGAGCAAGGAGAATTACAAGTGCGGCCATAATCCCCTTTAAAATAGTTTCCTTAAGGAATTTTTGAGCATAAGCACCACAATACGTTCCTGCTAAACCACCAATACCAAACAAACTTCCCAAAAGCAGGTCCGGGGCCACGTTTGCTGAGGCTCCTGACGAGGTTGTTGATAAGATTGCATAAAAACCTACTCCAGCAACAGAAGTTAAAAATGTACCGAATAATGCCGCACCTGCCACTGTGTAAACCGGCAAATTAAGAATCGAAACACAGAATGGGGCAATAATGGAACCGCCGCCGATACCGTATATTCCTCCGATTAAACCAACAACCAGCGCCAAAATAAAGATAGTCATGGTAGGGAAAGAATAAGTCTCCCCCCAGAATTCGTATTCGATCTTTCTGAAGGTAAATGTTTTTGTTAGAACAATTACGTCAGCGGGAATACCAGCAGCAACTTGTTTACTGGTATTAGCCTTCTTCTGGGCAACCCGTTCCTTGAATTTTTCGTCTAAAGCTTTGTTATGTGATTTTTGTTTTTTTGAGCCATCAGTAAATTCAATAATTAACCGTATTCCAAGGTATAAAAGCACACAGCCGACAAATAATTTAAAGGCCTCTGGGTCCGGCAAATAAAAGATTCTAACCCAAGCGCCCAAAAACACACCAGGTAATGTCCCAACTATTATTACCCAGGCTAAAGGCCAGGCCATTCGTCCTTCTCTAATGAACCTGTATAGTCCTCCGGGTATGGCAACGATATTATAAATTAAATTGGTGGGGCTAATCGACGGGCTGGTAAAGTTCAAAAAACTCATCTGAAACGGGAGCAGTAAAAATGCTCCTGAAACTCCGGCGGGTGCTGTTAGGAATGAGAGCATAAAAGCAACCAGCGGCGGTATTAATGGATTTATATCTACGCCTGAAACAGGAAAATGCATTTAAATCCTACTTTCACAAAAATGAATAATAGAGTAATCTTACTCATCCGATACTCACGACTCATGGCCCAAGTCCCACGACTAAAAACGAGGCAGAGGTTAATTACCTCCGCCTCATTGCTTTACTGGTTATGATGCAGCTCATATGCCGTAATAATATTTTACTTTATCAACCAGCTGCTGCAGGAACATTTTCACTTCACGCAGTTCGCTTTAGAGGTCGTTAAGTTTCTGGCACATACTCGGGCTGCAGTTCTTTAATTGGGCACATCCTGTGCAGGGGTCAACATAGGCCTCCGGGCATTGATCCATAATTAAAACGCCCTGAACTGCACTAGGGTTTATGTTTGGCTTATACTGCACCCTGGGCCATCATGGCATCGGCCACTTTGAGGAATCCGGCGATGTTGGCGCCCGACGCCAGGTCGCCTGCGCGGCCGTATTCCTTGGCTGCCTGGCTGACCTGCCGGTAAATATTAACCATAATGTCTTTTAGTTTGGCGTCTACCTCTTCGAATGTCCAGGAAAGCCTCATGCTGTTCTGTGACATTTCCAGGGCCGAGGTGGCGACTCCGCCGGCGTTGGCGGCTTTGGCCGGTCCAAAAAGAAGCCCGTTGTCCTGATATGTTTTTATAGCCCCGGATGTCGACGGCATATTGGCGCCTTCCGCCAGCGCCCAGACTCCGTTGGTGACCAGTATTTTGGCTGATTCCTCGTCGATTTCGTTTTGTGTGGCGCAGGGCAGGGCAATGTCGCACTTGATCGTCCAAATCCCCTTTGAGCCTTCATAATACTGGGCTGTGGGATGGTCTTTGACATATTCTTTGATTCTCTTTCTTTCGACTTCTTTGATCCGTTTAACGGTATCCAGCTTGATCCCCTCCGGATCAAATATGTAACCGTTTGAATCGCTCATGGCCACCACATTGGCGCCCATCTGCTGGGCTTTTTCCACCGCGTAGGTGGCGACATTGCCGGAACCTGAGACAATCACCTTCTTGCCTGCAATCTCTTTGCCGTTCTCCTTGAGCATTTCCGCAAGAAAATACAGCAGCCCGTAGCCGGTAGCCTGTTTCCTGGCTAGACTGCCGCCGTATGAAAGGCCTTTGCCGGTAAATACGCCGTGGTACAGCATGGTAATCCTTTTGTATTGGCCGTATAAATATCCTACTTCACGGGCGCCTACCCCGATGTCACCGGCAGGCACATCCACGTCCGCCCCGACATAGCGGAAAAGCTCGGTCATGAAACTCTGACAAAAACGCATGATCTCGCCGTCCGATTTTCCTTTCGGATCAAAGTCGCTGCCGCCTTTGCCGCCACCAATGGGTAGGCTGGTCAGAGAGTTTTTAAATGTCTGTTCAAAGCCGAGAAATTTAATAATGCCCAGATTTACGGAAGGGTGAAAGCGCAGACCGCCCTTGTAGGGGCCAATGGCGCTGTTGAAATGAACCCGGTAGCCGCGGTTCATCTGTATCCGCCCCTGGTCGTCATGCCACGGCACCCGGAACATGACCATCCGCTCCGGTTCTACCAGCCTGTCCAGAAGGCCGGCTTCAACAAATTCAGGGTGTTTTTCGATGACAGGCTTTAAGGTCTCCAGCACTTCCAAAATAGCCTGGTGAAACTCCAGCTCATTCGGGTCCCTTTTTTTTACCTGTGCCACAACCTGATCAATTACTTTTTGTGAAGTACCCACTAATAAAACCTCCCTATTGTTTGCTGTTTAACGTTATAAACGCATAGATCTCATCACATGTGGAATTAGTAACCAGAAACGCGAAAAATATCAGGGTAAGTGTATAATTATTCGCGACTAATCTTTAATATCCTCCATTTATTTGTTTTAAATACAAAGCTTATAAATAGAAAAACCGCCTTGCGGCGGCCTGGTAAAATAGGCATATTGTTGTTCAACGTTTGAAATCACTCGGCCAGTTCCAAAATCTTACTCAACGTTTTTTCCCGGCGGGCGTTTATGGCCTCAAAGTCCATGAAAGGGATATAGTAGCCTTCTATTTCATCATGGACTCTTTTGGCTCTGCCGATAAAGGCAATCGCCTGTTCCATACACTGGCGGTACATGCCCCGTGAAGCCCCTTTTTCGGCCAGGAACGCCTCGGTGATCACCGGGTCTACACAAGTCATGGTGTCTATAGTGCGGTCGCCGTCCCGGGGCCGGTAGACGTGGGGTTCAATGCTGTTGATCACGGCCAGGTCAAGGTCATGGATGACCAGGTGGTCAATGTGGTCCGGGTTCAGCGCGCAGTGGAAAGCAGTCACCCTGTAGCCTCTGGCCAATGCGGCTTCCATCAGGCGTCTGACCAGGATGGTTTTGCCCGTGCCGTCATCACCTTCAATAATATAGCGCTTTTTGAGGCGGCTGACCACCGTTTCCAGGTGGCTGACCGGGCCGTCCGGCGAAATGGCGGTAGCGAAGAGGCTCCGTACCCTGGGGCAGTCGTTCAACATAGGCTTTCCTGCGAAAATCTCATGGGTCAGGTCTATGACCAGCCTGTTGAACGCACCCAATTTAAAAGCGCCGCTTTCGGTATAATAGGACTCCACTACATCCAGGAATAGTTTTGCTGCGCTTAAATAGGAATAAGCATGTTTAAAAAGCCGCCCGATTTCCTGATTTAAAGACA
The DNA here is from genome assembly GCA_028704035.1 of Desulfotomaculaceae bacterium. GTDB lineage: Bacteria > Bacillota > Desulfotomaculia > Desulfotomaculales > Pelotomaculaceae > Syntrophopropionicum. The sequence continues at coordinate 9,661 of JAQVLS010000019.1, forward strand.
GAATTTCTTTTTTGTTGCCGCGGATGCCCCGCTCGTCCCAGTGATCGCCCAGGTTTATAATCGCATCGACGGCGCCCGGGTTTTTCGGATCTACCACATGCGGGGCGGTCCCGTCCAGCATGGCTACGCGGAGCGCGGGCGCGCAGATGCCGTCTAAAGAGCCGTTATCCGAGGAACAGCAGTGGAATTCCAGATCATACCCCCGTTCCAGTAAGGCCTCAGCGATTTTCCGCATAAATGTTGACTTGCCGACGCCCGGGCCGCCTTTTAAAATAAAGATGTGGGCCGCGTCCTTATCAATGATGTGGTTGTAGAAGGAATGAAAGCCGCATGCAGTATTGCCGCCGGGAAATACTTTAATTGATTTTCCTCTATTCAAAGCGTCGCCTCCCAGTAATAACCTGAAAACCAAAAAGGAGTAAAAATAGCTCGTCAGGACAAGGTGTGCCGTGAAAAACTGCCGCACTATAAAATATATGTCTTTATAGCAGTAATATGTTCATCTGATTATTCTGCAAAATTATATATCTTTTTTAAAAAGGCCATGTTAAAATACATGTTATAATTGTTTGTAGTGATAAATGCCGGGCAAATATAACGGTTTACATAACATATAAACCATTGCAAGGAGATGTGCTGATTCTTATGTACAAGATTTTAAAAAAAGAAATCCTAGCGCCGTCTATAAAACTTTTGGAGATAGAAGCTCCGCTGGTGGCCCGTAAGGCCCTAGCCGGTCAGTTTATTATCCTGCGGGTCCAGGATAAAGGCGAACGGATTCCCCTGACTATTGCTGACTTTGACCGCGAAAAAGGCGTCATCACATGCGTTTTCCAGGAGGTGGGCAAGACTACCAGGGAGCTGGGTACTCTGGATGAAGGGGATTGTGTCAGAGATTTTGTGGGGCCGCTGGGCAACCCCACCCATATCGATAATTACGACCGGGTGGTCTGTGTCGGCGGCGGCGTGGGCGTCGCCCCGGTTTATCCCATAGCCAGGGCCATGAAAGAAGCAGGAAATGAAGTAATCGGCATTATGGGCGCGCGGACCGCTGAGCTTGTCTTCTGGGAGGACAAGATGAGAGCCGCCTGCAGTGAGCTGCGGGTAACTACCGACGACGGGTCTTATATCCGCCAGGGGTTTGTTACCGACGTGCTGCGGGAAGTAATTGAAGAGAAGGGCGATATTGCGCTTTGTGTCGCCATCGGACCGCCGCCGATGATGCGGGCAGTGGCCAACCTGACCAGGAAATACAACCTTAAAACTGTCGTCAGTTTAAACTCGCTGATGGTGGACGGCACCGGCATGTGTGGCTGCTGCCGGGTTACCGTTGGCGGCGAGACAAAATTTACCTGTGTGGACGGGCCGGAATTTGACGGTCACCTGGTGGACTTTGACGAGATGGCCCGCCGGGCGGTAATTTACAAACCGCAAGAGCAGAAAGCATTAGATATATATACGGAAAAGGGCGCCCAAAAGTGTCAATGTGGCTGCGGGGGTGAATAAAAAATGGCTGAAAAGAAAAAAATCGCGCCAAACAAAAATCAAATGCCGGCCCAGGATCCTGTAGAGAGGGCCGGGAATTTCAATGAAGTAGCTCTGGGCTACAGCGAAGGGGCGGCTGTGGCCGAGGCCAACCGCTGCCTGCAGTGTAAAAATGAGCCCTGCCGGCAAGGCTGCCCGGTGGAAATTGACATCCCAGCCTTTATCAAACTGGCCGCCCGGCGGGACTTTAAGGACGCAATTGCAAAACTAAAAGAAAAAAACGCCATGCCCGGCGTGTGCGGCCGGGTTTGTCCCCAGGAAAACCAGTGTGAAAAATACTGCACTCTCGGCAAGAAATATGAGCCGGTCGCCATCGGCCGCATTGAACGCTACTGCGCCGACTGGGAATTGGCCAACGGGGCGCTGCCGCAAAAAACTTGCTCCCCGAACGGAAAGAAAGTGGCTATTGTCGGCTCAGGACCGGCCGGCTTGACCTGTGCCGCCGACCTGGCCAAACAGGGTTATCAGGTGACTATATTTGAAGCGCTGCATATACCGGGCGGCGTGCTGATGTACGGCATTCCGGAATTCCGTCTGCCCAAAGCGGTGGTCCAGGCTGAAGTGCAGAACCTGAAAAAACTGGGGGTGGAGATACAGGTCAACGCCGTGGTAGGCAAATTTGCCACGGTTGATGAATTGATGGGCGAACATGGCTTTGACGCCATCTTTATCGGCACCGGCGCCGGATTGCCCCATTTCATGAGAATACCCGGCGAAAATGCGTGCGGGGTATATTCCGCCAACGAATTTCTCACCCGTACCAATTTAATGAAAGCGTACCTGTTCCCCGATTATGACACGCCGCTCCGAATCGGCCGGAAGGTAGCCGTCCTGGGCGGCGGCAATGTGGCTATGGACGCGGCGCGCACAGCCCTGCGGCTGGGGGCGGAGGAATCATGGGTTGTCTACCGGCGTTCAAAAAATGAACTGCCGGCGCGCCACGAGGAAGTAGAACACGCGGAGGAAGAGGGAGTCAGGTTCAAGTTCCTGACCAGCCCCACCAGGATCTTGTATAATGATGATTATTGGGTGACCGGGATGGAGTGCCTGCAGTATGAACTCGGCGAGCCGGACGAATCAGGGCGCCGTCGCCCGGTGCCGATAAAGGGGTCTGAGTTCACCATTGACGTCGATACTGTAGTAGTCGCTATCGGACAGGGGCCGAACCCGCTGGTGCCGCGGACTACAAAGGGCCTGGCCTGCAACCGGAAAGGCAATATTACCGCTGATCTGGAGACCGGCGCCACTTCTCTGCCGGGCATATTTGCCGGCGGCGACGTAGTTACCGGCGCTGCAACAGTGATCCTGGCAATGGGAGCGGGAAGAACAGCGGCCAGGGCTATAGACGCCTACCTGAAAGGGGTGTGAGGATGGCTAAGCTTACTAACGATGATGTGCGCAGCCTGGCCAAAGAATGGGGAGTCAAATTTATCCGGCTGCAGTTTACAGACATCTTCGGCATCCTGAAAAATGTGGCTATAACAGTAGAACAGCTGGAAAAGGCGCTGGAAGGGGAATTGATGTTTGACGGTTCATCCATTGACGGCTTTGTCCGCATTGAGGAATCGGATATGTACCTGCGCCCGGATCCTTCGTCATTTACGATTTTTCCATGGAGACCGCGGGAAAGCGGTGTGGCCAGGCTGATTTGCGACGTTTATACTGCCGACGGCGCTCCGTTTCTGGGGGACCCGCGCCATGTCCTGCGCCGGGCGGTACAGGAAGCCGGAGAAATGGGCTATGTCATGAATGCCGGACCGGAGCTGGAGTTTTTCCTTTTTCATCTTGATAACGAGGGGAAGCCTACCACAATCACACATGATTGCGCCGGTTATTTTGATATGGCGCCGGTAGACCTGGGGGAAAACGCCCGCCGCGATATGGTTTTGGCGCTTGAGCAAATGGGCTTTGAAATAGAAGCTTCCCACCACGAGGTCGGCAGCGGCCAGCACGAGATCGACTTTAAATACTCAGACGTCCTGGATATAGCGGACAAAATTGTCACATTTAAATTTGTAGTGCGTACCACAGCCCAGCGGCACGGCCTGCACGCCACATTTATGCCCAAACCTATTTACGGGATGGCCGGTTCTGGCATGCACATCAACCAGTCACTGATGAAGGACGGCGAGAATGCCTTTCATGATCCGGGCCAGCCGGATGGGCTGAGCCAGGAATGCAGGTACTACGTGGGCGGCCTGATGAAACACGTAAAAGCGATTACCGCTATCGCCAACCCTACGGTTAATTCGTATAAACGCCTGGTTTCCGGTTTTGAGGCGCCGGTGTACATCGCCTGGTCGGGACGAAACAGGAGCCCTCTAATCAGGATTCCGGCCAAAAGAGGCATGTCCACCCGCATTGAACTGCGCAGTCCCGACCCCACCTGCAATCCCTATCTGACACTGGCGGTGTGCCTCAGGGCGGGCTTGAACGGGATAAAAAACAAGATCCTGCCGCCGGAACAGTGCAACCGCAATATTTATGAGATGACGCCGGCCGAGCGGGTGCAGTTCGGCATAGACAGCCTGCCGGAAAACATGAAGGCGGCGGTATATGAACTGGAAAAGGATGAGGTACTAAGGGACGCCCTGGGTGATCATGTTTTCGAAAGATTCATAGCAGCGAAAAAAATCGAGTGGGGCCGTTACCGTATCCAGGTTCATCCCTGGGAGATTGTAGAGTATCTTTCTAAATATTAATCCTAGAGATATTCGATGGTTACTTTTTTGCCCAGTGATGACAATGTCTCGGCGATGTCTCTCACTGTCTGATTTTTTATAACACACGGAATGGGAAATCCAGGGTAGTGGACAGCTTGGTTGATCGCCAGTCCGACCATGAAGTGTACCTCGTCTGCCCTGAGGAGCGCCGCAGCGAGCCGGCTGGCACCGTCCCTGGCGGGTTCAAGATCTTTTAGCCCGCGCTCCTTTCTTAAATGCTGCAGCGCGTAATAAAGAGTGATGGCGCCCTCCGTAACCAGATCTATTCCCTCGATAATGCCGGTAGGAGGCACTGTGCCGCTGTCAGAATCCAGGTCAACAGTTATTTCCTTGTCCAGTATCCGGCTTGCCATCAT
>JAQVLS010000201.1 GCA_028704035.1 Desulfotomaculaceae bacterium
CAGAGATATCGATAGACATAGTCAACACCAGCGGGGCGCCATCAACATCATAAAAGGGGTAACCATACAACTGGTAGGAGCAGCCGTTATGGACCTGCTCCCACTTACAAGGAGCCCATTCCTCGAAAATCTTCTCTATCTGGCAGTCCTCACACGGTGCTTTTCTCCCAAAAAGAGCTTCATAACAGTACTTGCCGTGGGATTCACCGAAACTCTCACAGAAGGTGTTGTTGGCAAAACTGACGGAATAATCCTTTCTAACAAGAGCAATGTTAGCAGGTAGATTATGCAGGACGGTATATAACCTCCGGCGTTCTACTTCTATAGCTGCTTCCGCCCGTTTTTGTTCAGTAATGTCGTTAATCGCAACAAACATGCAACTCTCGCCATTTAGTTCAATAACCTCCGCTGACACAAGCCCGATGCGTATTTCACCTGTTTTCGTCAAAAAAGAGCTTTCGAAATTGTGCACCGTTCCCTTTCCTTGCCCCAAACCGGCTACCCGGATGCGCGTCTGTTCTTCCACCCAAAACGATAAATCCGTAACCGTACGCCCCACGAACTCTGCGCGACTATACCCGGCAGCCTCTAAAAAGCAGTCATTGGCATCAACAAACCTGTCATCTGCAAGCCTGTATATAGCAATCATGCTTGGACTGGCGTTAAAGGCCTTGGAGAACCTTTCCGCCGACAACTGTAAATCTTTTTCAGCCTGTTTTCTGCCGGTAATGTCAGAAAGAGTAGCAATATACCCCAGGACCCTGTGGTCCTCGCCCAGAAAGGGAGCAATTTGCCCAATAACCCAGACTACTGCACCGTCTTTGCGCAACAACCGGAAACTAATTCCAAGAGTATCCCGGTTTTCATTGCACATCCTCCATTTTTCAAAAAATCTATCCCGATCCTCCGGGTGTATTGTCTTAATCCACCCCAGGCCCAGCATTTCCTCTGCTGAATAGCCTGTAATCCTGCTGGTTTGTTTATTTGAATATACACATAACCCTCCCGGGCTAATCTGGCAAAAACCGCTCATAACGCTCACTTCCAGGACCCACCAAACCTTTCTGCCCCTGTCGACTCTATGCTGGTTAACTAACAAATTATTTATTTCACAAACAGGCCAGGAACTCCTTCACGTATTAATACAAATATTTCTACAAATTACTACAATATGCACCATTATTTTCATTTCCCATGGAACTTAATTCCAATGGGCATTACCACGCTTCCCTTTAAATATACCTTGTCTATTCATACCTCTTGACATAATATGATATATACAACCTGCAGGAAATTTATAGCAAAAACTGTCCCTGTACTAATTTTTGACATCCTGCAGATAATAAACCCTGAGATCTAGTGATTACCGGAGGATATATGGAAGCTAAGAACTGGTATTTTCTTGAGGCTCAAGAAGCCTGCGATGAAATCGGGACCAACCCCGAACAAGGGCTGGCAGCCCTTGAAGCAGCTGAGCGTTTGAGATCACATGGACCCAATGTCCTGAAAAAGAAGCCTCCCCGCAGCCTTTTTTCCATGTTTGTCGGCCAAATGAAGGAAATCCTGGTGTTGATCCTGCTCGTCGCGGCAGTCATTTCCGGTAGCCTCGGTGAGTGGGAGGACACTATTGTAATCCTCATCATCGTCATTCTCAATGCCATCATCGGCATCATCCAGGAAAACAAAGCCGAAAATGCCCTCAAAGCGTTAAAGGAACTGACCAAGCCCTCAGCCAAAGTGGTGCGGGACGGCAAGGTTATCCAAATGAACGCCGAGGCCCTGGTCCCCGGTGATTTGGTATTACTGGACGCGGGTGATTCGATCCCGTCCGACTTAAGGCTCATCGAGGCCGCCTCCCTGCGCGTAAACGAATCAGCCCTTACCGGAGAGTCCGTGCCGGTGGAGAAAGACCCGGCCGCGATTAAAGCTGGGCAGGTTTCCATAGGGGACCGGAAGAACATGCTGTTCATGGGCTCCACCGTAACCGGCGGGCGCTGCAAAGCTATTGTCGTAGAAACGGGCATGCAGACCCAATTGGGAAGGATCGCCCAACTGCTTGACGAGGCGGTGATAGAGCCCACTCCTTTGCAGCAGCGTCTGGGCAAGTTGGGCAAAATATTGGGTGGCGCCGCATTGGCAATCGTGGCGCTGGTATTCTCGATCGGGCTGTGGCGCGGCGAAAATTTGCTGGAAATGTTTATGGTGGCTATCAGCCTTGCCGTAGCGGCAGTCCCCGGGGGACTGCCCGCGGTCGTAACCATTGTGCTGGCCCTGGGCGTGACCAGGATGAGCCGCCGGCAGGCGATCATCAGAAAGCTCCCCGCTGTTGAAACTCTGGGCACGGCAACCGTAATTTGCTCTGACAAAACCGGCACCCTTACGAAAAATGAAATGACTGTTACCTCTGTCTACACAGCCGGCGGGATGTTCCAAATAACCGGGACAGGCTACGCTCCTGAAGGGCAGTTCCTGGACCAGGCCGGCGTTGAAGTCTCGCCCTCTTCCGGCGAGAGCCTGTATTTAGCCCTGGCTGGCGGCCTTTTAAACAGCGACGCCCAATTAGAAGCTGTGAAAAAAGGCTACCGGGTAATTGGAGATCCCACCGAGGGAGCGCTGGTGGTTGCCGCTGCTAAAGCAGGTATAATGAGAGAGGCGTCACGTCAAACCAGCCCCAGAATCGCCGAGCTCCCTTTTGACTCGGACCGCAAGATGATGACAACCTTCCACCGCATGGAAGGGTTAACCCGTTCCTTTACCAAGGGGGCGCCGGATGTGGTTATCGAACGCTGTACCCAGGCGCTGGGTGAGGAAACTATCGTACTTGATGAGGAAAAACGCAGGCAGCTTTTAGAAATCAATTCCCGGTTTGCCTCACAAGGGCAACGAGTACTGGCCCTCGCCACCCGGCTGTGGCAGGAAGTGCCCCCGGACCTGGCGCCGGAAAATGCGGAGCGGGAGTTGACTTTTATCGGCTTCTTCGCCCTGCAAGATCCCCCTCGTCCTGAAGCCAAAGAAGCGGTAGCGAGGTGCCGCCAGGCGGGCATCCGCACGATCATGATCACCGGTGACCACATGGATACAGCCGTGGCAATTGCCGGTGAACTGGGGATATTGCAGCCGGGTGACGACAGCCTGACCGGCGACCAACTGGAACGAATGGATGAAGAAAAATTAAATGGAGTGGTAAACCACGTCGCAGTCTTCGCCAGGGTATCTCCCGAACACAAGCTGCGTATCGTGGAGGCGTTGAAATACCACGGCCATGTTGTAGCAATGACCGGTGACGGGGTCAATGACGCTCCGGCGCTAAAAAGGGCCGATATCGGGGCTGCCATGGGGATCAGCGGTACCGAGGTGGCCAAGGAAGCCTCGGACATAGTCCTGCAGGACGATAATTTTGCCACTATTGTAAAGGCAGTGGAGGAAGGCCGGACCATCTATAACAATATACGCGGTTCTATACAGTACCTGCTTTCCTGCAATACCGGAGAAATCGCCGCCATTTTCTCGAGCCTGCTGCTTGGTCTGGGAAGCCCCCTAA
>JAQVLS010000202.1 GCA_028704035.1 Desulfotomaculaceae bacterium
ACAGGACGCCATGAAAGATGTTTGGTTGAAGCTTGCGGTAATTAGTGAAAATACAGTTGGGACTCCCTGCGGCATAATGGGTGAATGGGGCCTGTCCATCTATGTTGAAGCAGGCGGAATGAAAATCCTCTTTGACACAGGGGAAAGCGGCGTGCTGCTGAATAATGCGGATATGATGGGGATCGACCTTAGGTCCGTGGAGGCTTTGGTCTTGAGTCACGGGCATTACGACCACACAGGCGGCATGAGGTCTTTTCTGCGCTGCCGGGGTAAACTGCCGGTATACGCGCACCCCGGACTGTTTGCCTGCCACTGCGGCACACCGGAGAAACCGCGCTATATCGGAGTCCCATACAGAAAAGAGTTACTGGAAAGCCTGGGGGCGGAATTTGTCTTCGTAAAAGAACCTCTGGAGATTACACCGGGTGTTTTTGTCAGCGGTGAGGTGCCCAGAAAAAGAGTTTTCGAAAACGCAAAGGAAACCTTGTTCTGCCTGGAAAACGACAGGACAATTATGCCGGACCCGTTTCATGACGACATGAGCTTGTACTGCGTTACCCCTGCAGGGTTGTTTATCGTGCTGGGCTGCGCCCACGCCGGCCTGATAAATATTGTGGAACATGCGCGAGAGGTTACCGGGGAAAGCAGGGTCTACGGCATTATCGGGGGCACTCACCTGGGTCCGGCGCCTGTTGAGCAGCAGAAGGCGACAATCAATTACCTGAAAGAACTGGACCTGCAATTGCTGGGCGCCAATCACTGCACCGGGCCGGCCGTAATCGCCCGGCTGGCGAACGTTTTTGGTCCCCGCTTTAGATTCTGTCCGGCCGGGAGTATCTATACTCTTCCCGAAGAATAGTAGACCAGGGGTGTCAGGCTTGTCCAAGCCGGCCAACTATTGTAAACTGGATAGTTGAAAGGGGGAACAGCCTTGGTCCTGCTGCAGGCGGCGCAAATAGCAAAATCTTTCGGCTCTCACAGGATTTTCACCGGCCTCAGCCTCATCGTTCAAGAGGGGGAGAAAGCTGGTATTGTCGGCATCAACGGGGCGGGCAAATCAACCCTTTTAAAAATTTTAACCGGCACTCTGACGCCTGACGCTGGAGAAGTAACCAAAGCAAAGGGCCTTTCGGTGTCCTACCTGGCTCAGGACGGTGGCCTGGAATCGGGACGCGGCATCTGGGAAGAGATGCTCACAGCGTTCACCCCGCTTATCGATATGGAAAAAAAACTACGGGCAATGGAACGGCAGATGTCCGAAACCTCCGCGGACGAGGGTGCGAGCACGCAATTGCTGGAGGACTACGATAGCCTTTATGCCCTGTTTAAAAGCCAGGGCGGTTTCGACTATGAGACCGGCATCCGCATAGTGCTCAGCGGGCTGAAATTTGCTGAGACAGACCTCTCCACTCCGGTCAACACCTTAAGCGGAGGCCAGAAAACCCGCCTGGCCCTAGCCCGCTGCCTGCTCGGCGAACCGGACCTGTTAATCCTGGACGAACCGACCAACTACCTGGACATGGACAACCTAGCCTGGCTGGAGCAGTACCTAAAATCATACCGCGGCGCCGTGCTGGTGGTCTCACACGACCGGTATTTCCTTGACGCGCTGGTTAAGATCATATATGAATTAACTCCTGTCGGCCTTACCCGTTACACCGGCAACTACAGCTCTTTTGTCCAACAAAAAGCCGCTTTGCTCGGGCAGCAGCAAAAGGAATACAACCGGCAGCAGACCGAAATCACCCGCCAGGAGGAATTCGTGCGGCGCAATATCGCCGCCAAGGACACTACCAGGCGGGCGCAAAGCCGCCTCAAGGCGCTGGAAAAGATGGAGCGCCTGGAACGCCCCGGCAGGGAGCGGCGGGTGGCCTTTTCTTTCAACGTTACACGTCCCAGTGGCGTGGAGGTGCTGCAGACGGCCGGCCTGGGCGTCGGCTATGCGGGACTGCCCCTGGCCAGTGATCTGGACCTGCAAATCGACAGGGGCGAGCGGGTCGCCCTAGTCGGCCCCAACGGCATCGGCAAGTCCACCCTCTTAAAAACCATCGCCGGCCGGCTTCCGCCGCTGGCGGGACGGATCAGACTGGGCAGCCATGTCCAGCTTGGCTACTACGACCAGGAACAGCAGGGCTTAAACGTGGACAAGCAGGTCCTGCACGAGTTATGGGACCGGCACCCCAACCTGGACGAGGTGGATATACGGACAGTGCTGGGCAGGTTTTTATTCCCAGGAGATGATGTAAAAAAATACGTGGCGGACCTGAGCGGCGGTGAAAAATCCCGCCTGGCCCTGGCCGCGTTAATGCTGCGGAAGGCTAATTTTTTGCTTATGGACGAACCCACCAACCACCTGGACCTGCCCGGCAAGGAAGTGCTGGAAGAAGCCCTGGACGGCTTTCCGGGCACAATCCTGTTTGTATCGCATGACCGGTACTTCATTAACAAAGTAGCGACCAGGGTGCTAGAACTCTCGCAGGACGGAGTCTCCAGCTACCTCGGGAACTATGACTATTATTTCTCGAAAAAAACGGAGCAGGAGCAGCAGGCGGACAGGCCTACCGCCGGACCGGCCCAGGTAGAAACCGCGGAAAAGAAAAACTACCTACAGAAGAAGGAAGAAGAACGGCAAAAACGCATGCGCCGTCGCCGGGTGGAAGAGCTGGAGCAGACTATCGCGGACCTTGAAGGAACAATTTCCCGCCTTGAAGCGGAGCTTTTTCTGCCTGAGGTTTACCAGGATTACGTGGCCTGCCAGAATCGGCAGAGCGAACTGGAGAAAGCCCGCAGGCAGTTGAACGAGCACATGGAAAAGTGGCTTGCACTTGTCGAAAGTTGATGGGGCATCACCAGCATATCGTTATATCATCATGCCCCTGTATCTAACAGCATTCGCTGCAGGCATGATAACTTCACAATGCAATGCAAAAAATTCAACTGATAAAGGAAAATGCATTTAAAAAGAGAATTACCATTTAAAAATATAATTATGGGAAATGAAATGAGAATAAAAAACATTGTTATTTTAGGAATGTATCCATATCCGTGGGCTGAGAAGAATATTAGTGATACTGTGAGACTGATGACAAAAGCCTTTAGCAACATAAAGAAAATTTTCATTAATCCCAGTATTGGATATCGTTGTGCCAGAAAAAGAAAATACCCTTTTAAAATAAATTGGGAAGCAAAAGAGCAGGGAGATGTTCTTGTTTGCACTCCTCCTTTAGAATTGATACCTTCTTTAGGTATGGGTAAATTAAAAGAACAGTGGATTTTATCAACATTAAAAAAATTGATACCTCATATCTTAGGCGCAGATTGGCGTAAAGACACAGTTTTATATCTTTCTTCTGCTGGTATTGCCCAATCATATGCAACTATGTCCATATTAAAACCCAGCTGGTGTATATTTGATGTATTGGATGATAATATTGGTTTTCCTGGGATAAATGAGAATGAGGGAAATAGT
>JAQVLS010000203.1 GCA_028704035.1 Desulfotomaculaceae bacterium
GGGGAACGGAGGTTTTTGAGCGCAGCAAAGACTTTGCGCTGAGGGAAAACGCCATGATTACAGTGGCAGCGATAGATAAGGCGCTGGAGAAAATAAACGATGGGACCTACGGCGCCTGCGAAGTCTGCGGCAAGGCTATCTCTTCAGAAAGGCTGCAAGCTGTCCCTGCCGCAGCAAAGTGCAGAGACTGCAAAGAAGCGGAAGAAAAGATCCCGCACCAGAACGACCGGCCTGTGGAGGAGGAAGCACTGCGCCCCCCCTTTGCCAGGATTTTCAACGACGATACTGACGCGGTTGGGTACGACGGGGAAGACGCCTGGCAGGAGGTTGCCCATTACAGCGAGACTACCGACGAGTGGTCCAGGGGCGGTTCTTACTATGGGTATACGGATTTTGATATGGAAAGGAAGGGCGCGGTGGAGGATGTTGACAGTATCCCTTATGAAGTAGGGAATGACGGCATGTTTTATAAGAATTTTCGTGGTGTGGATGACGATAAAGCGCCCCCTGTTAAAAAACCATAGGGCTTTCCAGTTAGACCACCAGACAAGCAGCATTTTCCATTATTGGTTGACAGATTGTTTTTCATATAGGATAATTTTTGAAAGTAAAAGGGAACAGGAGGGTTTTAATAATGGAATATAAGCTCCTTTTAGCTTCTGATGGTTCAGAGAACGCCCTCAGGGCTGCCGAGTTTGCGGCAGGACTGGCTGCGCTTGCTCCCGCCATCAAGGTTACTGTTATCGTCGTGAACGATATATTGGAGAAAATAAAATACTATTCACCCCTGCGTTCACCGATTGTAATTGAGGAAGTAGATGAGGTTTTTAAAGAAAAAACAAAGGAGGCCCTGGATATAACCTTAGAGGTTTTTGAAAAAAACGGTGTTAAAGCGACCGGGTTGGCCAGGATGGGAAACCCGGCCAAGGATATTGTAGATTACGCCCATGCTGAAGGCATCAAACATATAGTGATAGGCAGCAGGGGAATGGGCAGCCTGAAGGGTATTGTGCTGGGCAGCGTAAGTTCCAAGGTCGTACAATTGGCAGACTTCCCTGTTACAATTGTAAAGTAAACCATCTCTCTTACAGCGGAACGGGGGACACACCTCTCCTTAAAGGTATTCCTTTTTGGTAGGAGGAATGTTTCCTTGTCAGTGCAGTGGTTTTTTGCTGTCATTGGAGCGGCTGGGTTCCAGGAGTTCTTTTAACTCCTGGTGCTGCCCTTCATTTAGCAGTTCTTCAATGGGCAGTGACCCTTCAGCAACTTTTTCGCTGAGATAGATCGGGGTCTCCGTACGCAGCGCCAGTGCAATTGCGTCACTGGGCCGGCTATCAACTACCAGTTCCTTATTGTCGCGCCAAATGTGCAATTCAGCAAAATAAGTCCCTTCTGTGACATCGTTGATCACAACCATGCTCAATTTGGCGTCAAGCAGTATTAAGACGTTATTAAGCAGGTCGTGGGTGAGAGGCCGTTCAAGCCTGATCCCCTGCAGGGCGATCCCAATGGCATGAGCTTCGAAGGGGCCCACCCAGATAGGCAGAGCGTTCACCTCATTCTCATCTATCAATAATATGACTGGATTCATCATTATGTCATAAGCGATCTCCTTGACCTTAACGGGAATCATCACGAGATTTCACCCTCTTTTCTTTTATATTATCACAAATTTAACAGAACTGGAAAGGCTATAAAAGCCATGTCTGCAGCAGCTGGAAAACTTTTTACTGCTGTTTTTTTAAATATTGCTTATTTTTAACTAAATAAATGACCATACTATCAGTAAAGACTGCAATAAGGAGGTTGTTGTAAATGACTGCTACACTAAGAGAATATTTTGCCGGGGTGCAGCACCGCCTTCCCGATGAGGCGGAAAGGGTACTCAGGGCTCTGGATGATTATGGGCCCATGAACAAGGAGGAGCTCTCCCTGACTGCCAAAGTGAAAAGAGCAGTACTTGACCATGTTGTGATGCAGCTTTATGCTCTCGGCCTGGTTGACGTGGCCACCGAGGGTAAAAGCAAAATGTGCAGCATGACAAGTCTGGGTTGGGATTTTCTCGAATTAAGTAAAGCCGGTTAATTATAACCGGCTTTACTTAATTTTTATATTCGTATATTGAATGATTAGTTGATAAATGTTAAAATTTGGGGATGCATGAATTTATAGGAGGAATGTAATTTGAAAGGATGGTTATTCCTGCCAGTATTGCTGGCGGTTATTTTGTCCGGCGCGATCCTGGCCAGCTGCGGCGGCGACAAGAAGACCGGCGACCAGTCAACCGGTCAGCCGGCTGCCAAAAATGAAACATTAGAAGATCTCTTTGCCAAAGGTAAAAAAGTTGAAGGTTTATTTTATGATTATTCTATGACTGCAGATGAAATGACCATGAACGGCAAGGTCTGGCTGCAGGGCAAGAAGATGAAGACCGAAATCACCGCAGCCGGCCAGAATACCATAACTTTTTTTGATGGTGACAGCAACACAGTTATCCTGTACAATCCGGCAGAAAACAGCGCGATGAAAATTGGCGCCGATAGGGGGGGGCAAGACACTGTATCAGACACACCTCTTGACTACACCGACGATATAAAAGATATCAGCATGGTGAAAGAGCTGGAAAAAGTAGTTTATGATGGGGTAAAATGCCGGGTTGTCGAAGTTGATGATGGAGACAAAACAGTCTCGAAAATGTGGATTCACGCAGACTATGGCATACCGATGCGCATAGAGTCGACCGGTGCTGACGGTGAAAAATTCGTGATGGAATATAAGAATATGAAAATAGGGTCGATAGCGGCCGATGTCTTCAAACTACCGGCGGGTATCGAGATAACCGACATAAGCGCAATGATGGAACAGATGCAGCAATTGCCCGGCATGCCGGGCGGTTAGCAGTAACATTTATTTTTAAAAAAAATTTCCCATGTTTCCCCGAGTTGCCAAACACTATGGTGTCTATTATAATTCTATTATCTATGAAAAATATTCCTGCACATTCGCAAAAATTATGGAAAATAAAGTCACCCGCCCCCGCCCTCAGCTGTATTCTGGCCCGCAAACTGAGAATATCGCCGGTTATAGCCCAAATACTGATTAACAGAGGTATCTATACGATCGAACAGGGACGCTGCTTCCTGGGCAACGAACTGGCTGCGGTGCACAACCCGCTGTTTTTTCCAGATATGAATAAAGCGGTAGCGAGGATTTTGAAAGCGCTCCACTGCGGGGAAAGAATCCTGGTCTACGGGGACTACGATACAGACGGCTTAACGGCCACGGCCCTGCTCGTCAAAATCTTCCGGCGCCTTGGGTGCGATGCTGCTAGTTTTGTCCCCAACCGGCTGGTGGAAGGTTATGGTCTGCATCTTGAAATTTTAAAAAAAGAAAAGGCGCTGGGAACTAGCCTGGTAATTACCGTGGATTGCGGCATCAG
>JAQVLS010000204.1 GCA_028704035.1 Desulfotomaculaceae bacterium
ATCACACCTAGCGGTCTTGGTTATGAAGGCATGACGGCAAAAGACATCGTGCGTCTGAACATGAGCACGGGTCAATGGGAGGGCAACCTTAAGCCGTCCTCGGAAAAGGGGGTTCACATTGCTGCATATCGGGGACTGGAGGACGCGGGATACGTACTTCATACCCATCAGGTATATGCATCGGCTATAGGATTGACCGGGATTGAAGCACTTACCCTTTCCACGGAAGAGGAGGGTGCACTGGGTGGACTCGCCTTGGCTGATTATGGCCTGCCCGGTACAAAAAAACTTGCTCAGAATGTTGCCATAGCTTTCAGCGGTGGTGCTCACGTAGTGTTGCTCGCCCGTCATGGAGCAGTGATTGTGGGGGAAAATCACGAACAGGCCTTTGAACGTGCCCTTCTATTGGAGGCTGTTTGCCGCCGGGCTTGTATGGGTCAGCCTGCAGATGACCAATCCGCAGATAATCCTCACTATAATAAGGAACTGGCGGAGAGCCTGATTAAATCTGTAAAAGATAAATACAAACATGTGGCTTATACGTCTGCGTTGCCTGTTTTGGCTTGTGCAGAGGGCGGGAAGACTATTCGGGCGCAGCTGGACGATATGGCACAGATGATTGGATCGATAATCCCCATAGTTAGACCGGACGAGCAAGCCATAATTGATGTCTTTGAAAAGAAAGAAGCTGTGCTGGTTCCCGGTGTTGGAGCCATATGTCACACATTAACGGATGAGGACAGCTCAGCAATGTGCCTCCTGGTGGAGAAGGCCTGTATCAGTTGGCTTCATACCAAAGCTATGGGTGTAAACAAACATCTGTCATGGTTCGATACCCGGCTCATGCGGGCAATCTATCTGAGGAAATATTCTAAAATGGCAAGGGGGTAAACTATGGAAAAAACATCGAGCACAGAACTTTTAAGGGTAATCAAGTTTACACTGTTCTCCATAAGCGCAGGGGTTATTGAGTTTGCAAGCTTTGCCCTTATGTATAATGCCTTACATATTGTATATTGGATCAGCTATCTGGTGGCATTAATTCTTTCTATAATTTGGAATTTCACACTGAACCGGCGCTATACCTTCAGATCCGCCGCAAATGTTCCCATTGCTATGTTGAAGGTGTTTGGTTTCTATTGCGTCTTCACTCCGGTGACCACTTTTGGGGGCAACTACCTGGAAGTCACCCTGGGAATGAATGGCAACCTGGTCACCCTTATTAATATGGCTCTGAACCTCATTACCGAATACCTGTTTTTCAAATATGTGGTCTTCCGTAATAACATAGACACAAATTACCTGGCCAAAAAATAGGGCAGGGGGAGTTACCAGTAACCCAATACTTGCTGCATTGCCAGGCTTACAACAGCAATACCCACCCAGCAGCAGAAACCCATAAAAATCGGCTTACTGCCGGTCTTTATCAGTTTTACTATGTTTGTATTCAAGCCGATGGCCGACATGGCCATTATTATGCAGAATTTGCTTAACTCCTTAATCGGGGCTGTTATTGCTACAGGCAGGCTGAATACTGTGGTGATGATGGAAGCAAGAACAAAATAAAGGATGAAGAATGGGAAGATCTTCTTTAAGCTAACATTTGAATTCAGATCTTTTTCTTTTTTTGTACGGATAAAGGCCAGCCCCAGAGTGATGGGAATAATAGCTAATGTCCTGGTTAATTTGACAATAACGGCATCATCCAGGGCATTGCTTCCGTGTATCCCATCCCATGCAGCTGCTGCTGCAGTAACAGAGGAGGTGTCATTTACAGCTGTCCCTGCGAAAAGGCCGAAGCCTTCGTTTGAAAGGCCTATGGCAGTCCCCAGGGTCGGAAATATCAGGGCCGCAACCACATTGAAAAGAAAAATAACAGAAATTGATTGGGCAATCTCTTCATCTTTTGCTCCTATAACAGGGGCAGCCGCAGCAATTGCAGATCCGCCACATATAGAAGAACCCACGCCAATCAGGGTTGAAACCCCCGAAGGTACTTTCATAGCCCTGTAGATGATAAATGCTATGATAAGCGAAACTGAGATAGTAGCAATAATGATGGGTAAAGACTGCTTACCTTTTGATAAAATGTCAGCGAAATTCATGCCAAACCCAAGTAAGACAACTGAAAACTGCAATATTTTCTTAGACGTAAATGCTATACCCGGCTGAAAAGAATCATTTTCTCTTATAAAAAAAGCCACAAGCATTCCCATAAGAATAGCAAATACCGGTCCACCGACCACAGGGACAAGCCCACCTAGCCACCAGGCCGGAACAGCTATACAAATACACAACAATATACCCTTCCAGGATTTCTTCATAAAGTCCATAATACATTCCCGCTTCATTTATTGAAAAATCATGCACATAGTGTATCATGGATTTATTAATTACAAAAGCCGATTAATATTTTTTTGTAAGTAAAGTATATCAAGAGTGTATCATGCACCATGATTGTTGCATGTTAAGGCAAATCTTGATATGATTTCGTTGAAGAATTTAGGGTTCTCCCATGAACGCAATTGAGGGATGAAGAAGTCCGGTTTTGCTTTATTAATCTAGTGAGTTAGGGCCGTTTCGATAGTACTCTGAAGCGAAGGAATACGACAATGTTAAAAGATGCGGCAGCAATAGGAATTATTGGCATACCTGATGAGAAAAGCATTGCCATGTTAGAAAAGGAACTAGGAAAGCCTATAAAGAAGATTGAAAAGAGAAATGAAAAACGCCATAAAAAGCGCCTGCCGGGGAAGCAGGCGCGGTAAATACTATATTTGAAGCAGGTACCGGAGGCAGTACGCTGTTGGTATATAGTATGCAGATGTAGCGAAAAGGTGACATCAACATCTATCGGATCTGTTTGAATCAAGGGGGAGCAATAAATGTATAAATATCTTAATTCGGATTCCGGGCAAAATCTGATACCTGGCAGGGTTACGAAGGAGGGCAGCATATGAAGATTTGCATACTGACGGGAAGCCCCAGGGAAAACGGTAACACAGCTTCTTTAATAAAACCTTTTGTGGATGAGCTCGGGAAATATAAGACGGAGATCTGTATGCTCGACCTTCATAAAAAAACAATTAAACCATGCCTTGCATGCAGAGAATGCCAGGACGTTTTCCATGGCTTTGGCTGCCCCCAGAAAGATGATATGCAAG
Source organism: Desulfotomaculaceae bacterium (assembly GCA_028704035.1). Taxonomy (GTDB): domain Bacteria; phylum Bacillota; class Desulfotomaculia; order Desulfotomaculales; family Pelotomaculaceae; genus Syntrophopropionicum. Next base: position 3,165 of record JAQVLS010000204.1, read on the forward strand.
CCATATTTGATGCGGTTTTGGAAGCGGACATATTCATTCTGGCAACGCCAATCTATTCCTGGTACTGCACGCCATCCATGAAAGCCGCGCTGGACAGGTTGGTCTACGGGATGAATAAGTATTACGGCCGGACAGGACGAAAAGCATGCCTTTGGGAGAATAAAAAATGTGCTATCCTTGCGACCTGCGGTTATCCAATCGAAAAAGGAGCTGATCTCTTTGAACAGGGGATAAAAAGGTATTGCAAGCATTCAAAATTAGAT
>JAQVLS010000205.1 GCA_028704035.1 Desulfotomaculaceae bacterium
GCGTGTCACGAGAACCGTCCCCTTGACACGCCCTTGACACGATCGGCAAAAAGAAAAAACCGGAACATGTTGTCCGGTTAAGGTTTAGAAAAACACATGTGTATACATTTTATTTCTCACTGGCCGCCTTCAGGCGTATAATAGCGCGCTGTAAGGCCAGTTCCGCGCGCGCCAGGTCCAGATCGGGGGACTTGGCGGCGATCCTGTCCTCGGCCCGCTTCCTGGCAGCCTCGGCGCGGGCCACGTCGATTTCCTCGGTCCGCTCGGCGGCAGTGGCCAGAACAGTAACCTTACTGTTCCGCACCTCCAGGAAACCGCCGCTCACAAAAACCTTAAACTTCTTGCCATCCTGCTCGATCCGCATGATGCCGATGTTAAGGGACGTGATCAGCGCGGCGTGGTTAGGGAGTATTCCCAATTCGCCTTCGGCGCCGGGCGCTACTAAATAATCTACATCCTCGCTGAAAACTTTTCTCTGAGGAGTTACGATTTCCAGTCGCTGTTTATTTTCCGACATAGTGCGCACTCCCCTCTATTATACGGATAATAAAGTCTTTCCTTTTTCTACTGCTTCCTCAATACCGCCAACCATGTAGAAAGCGTCTTCAGGCAAGTCGTCATGTTTGCCGTCAAGAATCTCCTGGAAGCCGCGGATTGTGTCTTTAATGGACACAAACTTACCGGACATGCCGGTAAACGCTTCCGCCACGCTGAACGGCTGCGACAGGAACTTCTGCAGCCTGCGGGCACGCGCAACAATAAGCTTGTCATCGTCGGAAAGTTCTTCCATGCCAAGAATGGCGATGATGTCCTGTAGTTCCTTGTAGCGCTGGAGTACCTTCTGAACGCCACGTGCTACAGCATAGTGATCATTTCCGACTACCAGCGGGTCAAGAATCCTGGAAGTGGAGTCCAGGGGGTCCACCGCCGGGTAAATGCCCAGCTCCACGATCTGACGGGATAGCACCACTGTGCCGTCCAGGTGCGCGAACGTGGTGGCCGGGGCGGGGTCGGTCAGGTCGTCAGCAGGCACGTAAACGGCCTGCACCGAGGTAACCGAACCTTTCTGGGTGGAAGTAATCCGCTCCTGCATCTGGCCCATCTCTGTGGCCAGGGTCGGCTGGTAACCCACAGCGGAAGGCATGCGGCCCAGCAGAGCGGAAACCTCTGAACCAGCCTGGGTAAAACGGAAGATGTTATCAATGAACAGCAGTGTGTCGGCGCCTTCTTCATCACGGAAGTACTCGGCCATGCACAGCCCTGTCAGGGCCACGCGGAGGCGCACTCCAGGCGGCTCGTTCATCTGACCGAACACCATGGTCACCTTGTCCAGCACGCCGGACTCGGTCATTTCGTTGTAAAGGTCGTTCCCTTCACGGGTACGCTCGCCCACACCGGCGAACACTGAGATACCGCCGTGCTGCTTGGCGATATTATTAATTAACTCCATAACAATAACAGTCTTGCCCACACCGGCGCCGCCGAACAAGCCAATCTTACCGCCTTTAAGGAAGGGCACCAGCAGGTCAATAACCTTTATGCCGGTTTCTAACTGCTCCGTCTCAAGAGCCTGCTCCACCAAGGGAGGAGGCGTGCGGTGAATGGGATATCTCTTTTCGCTTTCGATGGGACCTTTACCGTCAATGGGTTCACCCAGCACATCCACCAGTCTGCCCAAAGAAACTTTACCCACCGGAACGGATATGGGAGCGCCGGTATCTACCACTTTCATACCCCGGACCAGGCCGTCCGTGGCGCTCATGGCTACCGCGCGGACGGTGTTGTTGCCCAGGTGCTGGGCGACTTCCAGGGTAAGGTTGAACTTGCGGCCGAACATGTCTTCTTTGTCGCTTGTGATCTGCAGGGCGTTATAAATGTCAGGCACCTGGCCGGGCGGAAAACGGATGTCCACCACGACGCCGATGACCTGCACAACTTGACCAACGTTCATTCGCTTCTCTTACCTCCTTCGCTTCAACTTATAGTTGAAAAACGACTGCACAGGATTCGCTAAAACCATTTTCACAAGATTTACATGATTTTTAGGATTTACAGGATTTAAAATGTTTAATGGTTCAAAATTATTTAATAAATTTTAGTTCTTTTATCTTGTTAATCCGTTTAATCCAGTTAATCCTGTGATAATCACTTTACTCCAGAGCTGCCGCGCCGCCGACAATCTCGGATATTTCCTTGGTGATCTGGGCCTGGCGCGCCCTGTTCATAGTCAGGGTCAGCCTGTCGATCATATCCGAGGCGTTCTTGGTCGCGTTTTCCATGGCCGTCATCTGTGCGCTGTAGAAACCGGCATTAATTTCCAGCAGACCCTGGTAAATGGCGTTCTCAATATATTTCGGCAACAGTTCGGTCAATACGGCTTCAGCTGAAGGCTCAAAAATATAAGGCATCTTGCCGCCATCCTTTTCTCCCTCAGCCCCTGCGCCTTCGGTAGGCGGTTCCGCCGGCAGTATCTTTACCATTACCGGCTTTTGCACTAACACGTTGACAAACTGGCTGTAGATGAGATACACCTCGTCGTATTCTTCTACCGAATACTTGTCAATTACAAAGGTAGCAATGTCCCTGGCCGTAGAATATTTGACATTGCCGCCCAACCCGATATATTCCTTGGCTACATTAAGCCCGCGGTGGCGGAAAAAATCGCAGCCTTTACGGCCAACGGCGATAAGTTCGTATTCACCTTTGACCGCCTTTATTTCCTGGGTCGCCCGCCGGATCAGGTTGCTGTTGAAACCACCGCACAATCCCCGGTCAGATGTCATGACAATAAAAGCGGCTTTTTTCGGCTCATGCACCGCCAACAGCGGGTGGTTGACCCCGCCGGAGGCGATGGCCACCCGGCCCAGTACACCCTGGATCCGCTTGGAATAGGGGCGGGCATAAGTAACAGCTTCCTGGGCCTTGCGCATTTTGGCCGCTGCAACTGCTTTCATGGCCTTGGTGATCTGTTGCATGTTTTTGGTAGCCTTGATGCGCCGCCGGAGATCTCGCAAACTTGCCATAAGTATTTTCACCACCTTTAAAGTGGATGTCCCTATTTGGTCGCCGGTCGTTAGTCGTTGGATTTATACTAAAATTCAAAATGCAACCTCTGACTTCCGGCCTCTAATTTCTGACATCTGAACTTACAGACCGCGCGCGCTCTTAAATTCCGCTTTAAATTCTTCGATAGCCGCCTGCAGTTCTTTTTCAATGTCTTGCAACTGACCGGTCTTTCTGATCGTTTCACCGACATTCGGCTTATTCGCCTTCATAAACTTCAAAAAATCAGCTTCAAAAGGCAGAACCATCTCTACAGGCATATCGTCCAGGTAGCCTTTGGTAGCCGCATATATGCTCATAACCTGTTCTTCCACCGGCATTGGCACATACTGTCCCTGCTTCAGGAGTTCCACCATGCGCTC